>NZ_JACFYJ010000164.1:0-9942 GCF_037126505.1 Paraburkholderia bengalensis | reverse complement strand
GTACTGCACGTTCGTGTAGGTCGCCGTGATGTCGAACTGGCTGCTGAACGTGTAGCCCGCGCCGACCGCGAAGCGCTGCTGCGACTGCGCCGTCTGGTAGCCGTTGGTCACGGCCGACACGCCCGCCTGCGTTCGACGTCGCCGAGTCGGTGCCGAACGGGCCGCCGTTGTCGAAGACGGATAGTGTTCCTGGCTTGTGCGCTCCTCTTCCCGCATCCACTCGCCGCCCAGCGACTCAGTGAATCTCCGGCTCGCCCGTGGCGCCTGCCGCTGATCCGCCCGCGCCGTCGCGTTGCAGGAAGTCGAAATCGCAGCCCTTGTCGGCCTGCAGCACGTGCACCTGATGCATCGCGCCGTAGCCGCGCGAAAAGCGCGGTTCGGGCGCGACCCATTCGGCCTTGCGACGCGCGAGTTCTTCGTCCGATACGAGCACGTTGAGTTTGCGCTGCGGCACGTCGAGCTCGATCATGTCGCCGTCGCGCACCAACGCAAACGGCCCGCCAATGAACGATTCGGGCGCCACATGCAGCACGCACGCGCCGTAACTCGTGCCGCTCATGCGCGCATCCGAAATGCGCAGCATGTCGCGCACGCCCTTTTGCAGCAGCTTCTTCGGAATCGGCAACTGGCCCCACTCGGGCATGCCCGGCGCGCCGACGGGCCCTGCGTGCTGCAACACGATCACGCAGGTCTCGTCGATGTCGAGCTCGTCGCTATCGATACGCGCGGCCATGTCGTTGTAGTCCTTGAACACCACCGCGCGGCCCGTGTGCACGAGCAGATGCGACTCGGCCGCGCCCGGTTTGATCACGGCGCCATCGGGCGCAATGTTGCCGCGCAGGACCGCGAGGCCGTTATCCGGCATCAGCGGATTGGCGCGTCGGCGGATCACGTCGTCGTTGAAGATCTGCGCGCCTTCGAGGTTCTCGCCGAGCGTTTTGCCGTTCACCGTCTCCTGGGAGCCGTCGATCAGTTCGCCCAGTTCGGCGAGCATCGCCTGCAGGCCGCCCGCGTAATAGAAGTCCTCCATCAGATACGCGCCCGTCGGACGGATGTTCGCGAGCACGGGCGTGCGGCGCGACATGCTGTCGTAGCGGTCCAGCGTCAGATGAATGCCCGCGCGGCGCGCGAGTGCGATCATGTGCACGATCGCGTTGGTCGAACCGGACAGCGCGAGACAGGTGGTCACGGCGTTATCGATCGATTTCTCGGTGAGAATGTCCGACGGCTTCAGGTCTTCCCACACCATCTCGACGATGCGCATGCCCGTTTTTGCCGACATCTGCGCGTGACGCGAGTCCGGCGCGGGAATCGATGCGAAGCCGGGCAGCGTGAAGCCGAGTGCTTCGGCAGCGCTCGTCATGGTCGAGGCCGTGCCCATCGTCATGCAATGGCCCGGCGAACGCGCGATGCCGCCCTCGACGCCCTGCCAGTCTTCTTCCGTGATCTTGCCCGCGCGCAGGTCGGCCCAGTACTTCCAGGTGTCGGAACCTGAGCCGAGCGTCGCGCCGTTCCAGTTGCCGCGCAGCATCGGGCCGGCGGGCAGAAAAATGGTGGGCAGGTCCATGCTGATCGCGCCCATCAGCAGCGCGGGCGTGGTCTTGTCGCAGCCGCCCATCAGCACGACGCCGTCGGCGGGATACGAGCGCAGCGTCTCTTCCGCTTCCATCGCGAGGAAGTTGCGATAGAGCATCGTGGTGGGCTTCTGGAACGGCTCCGAGAGCGTTTGCACGGGCAACTCGATGGGAAAGCCGCCCGCCTGCCAGATGCCGCGCTTGACCTCTTCCACACGCTGTTTGAAATGCGTGTGGCACGGGTTCATCTCGCTCCACGTGTTGAGGACCGCGATGACGGGCTTGCCCGCGTATTCCTCGCGGCTGTAGCCCATCTGCGCGGTGCGCGAGCGATGCCCGAACGAGCGCAGATCGTTCACGCCGTACCAGCGGTGGCTGCGCAGTTCTTCGGGGGTCTTGCGGGCTTTGCCGCTCTTGCGTTCGTTGCCGTTATTGCTCACGTTCGTCTCGCTCCAGGTATTGCTTCCATTCCACTGCGATGCTGCTCCACGTCACGCGAACGCGCACTGCACGCTCACCCGCGTTACCACTGAACGGATCAGGCATGCGCCGCGCGTGCGTATTCGTTGTCGAACGCGAGCAGCTCGCGGGCGGCCTGCGCCACGGCCGCGTGATGCTCGACAGGCGTTTGGCTCAGCAGCGGCAGCATCGCGCCCATGCCGGCGACGCCCGCGAACGTCACGGCGTCGTGCAGCACGCGAATCAGCGAGATGTTGTCGCGCAGTGTTTCGAGCGGCATGAAGGCGTTGTAGAGGCGCTGCGCTTCGTCCATGCGCCCTGCTTTCGCGGCGGCGAGCAGTCCCATCACGGCGTGCGACGCGATACAGCCCGAGCCCGTCGTCCATGCGGCAAGGCCGAACTCGCGCACGTGCGTGAGCGCCGGGCGCTCGCCCATGCCGGAAATCACGCGCGCCGGGCTCACGTTCTCGAGCAGACGGCGCAGATACGGATCATTCGACGCGTTCTCGCGCACGATCGCGTACTTCACGGCGATCAGCGTGCCGCGGTCGACGAGACGCGCAAGCGTATCGACGTCCACGTAGTCTTCGCTCTTGATGTAGAGCGTGAGCGGCATGCCCGCTGCATCGACGATGCGCGTGAGCCCCGCTTCGACGCCCTGCGGCGTCGTGAAGCCGGAAAGCGGCAGCACCATTGCCGTGCGATACGACGTCTGCGCGAGGATGCGCGCCTGGTCGAGCATCTTGCCGAAGTCCGGGCCGATGGCGGGAATCACGCGCGTCGTGGCCGCGGCGCTGCCGGCCAGCATGTCGAGCAGATCGCGATATTCGCTGACGGCCACGTGATAGAAGTTCGCATTGCCGCCATACAGCAGCGTGCGCACGCCGCCCGCCTCGATATGGCAGATCAGCTTCTGATTGGCGTCGATATCGAGCGACAAATCTGCGCGGCGGGCGAGCGGCGGGACTGCCATCACGGTCGATGCGAATTCGCTCTCGACGATCTGGGACTCGTTCATAAGATTTCGTGGTTCGGATGGGTGGCTGACAAGCTTCAAAATTAGCACCCGCGCCGCAATGTTGTCAAACAACTTTTCTGCGACTCGATGTTTCCCTTGAAATCGTTTGACAACGATTTCATGCGCGGGCGCAGAACGCGCGGCGTGAGCCGCCACAAGCGGGTAAATTGGGAAGATTCGAGTTGAGGTTCTCACCCACCGTCGAAGGAGGCAGATGATGATCAAGTACGCATTGTTCGCGCGTTTCGAAGCGAAGCCCGGCAAGGAAGCCGATGTCGAAGCGTTTCTGCAGAAAGGGCTCGAACTGGCGAATCAGGAAACCACGACGCCGGTCTGGTTCGCGCTGAAGATCGCCGAGCACACCTATGGCGTGTTCGATGCGTTTCCCGACGAAGCCAGCCGGCAGGCGCATCTCGATGGCCCGATCGCGAAGGCGCTGATGAGCGTCGCGGACGACCTGTTCACGGGCCCGCCGCAGATCGGCCGAATCGACGTGCTGGGGATGAAAAACACGCTCGGCTGACCGACGTCCCGCGACACTAAAAAGACCACAAACCAGGAGACCTGCCTCATGCCCATCCGCATCGTTCGACTGGGCTCGGAACGCACGCCCGACGAAGGCGTACGCATCGGCACCGTGCGGCGTCCGCCGCGCGGCGTCCCGAAAGCCGAGTTCGGCAGCCGCAACTTCTACGACGTCTGGCTGCCGACGCTGTCACCCACGCCGGAACTCGTCAGCGAGGCACTGGCCGCCACGACCGAGGCCGAATGGAAGGCGTTCGTGCGCAAGTTCCGCGCGGAAATGAATCACGGCGACGCGCCGAAAGTACTCGATACGCTCGCGGCGCTGTCCGCCACGTCGAACTTTTCGGTCGGCTGCTATTGCGAGGACGAGAACCGCTGCCACCGCAGCGTGCTGCGCGCGCTGCTCGCCGAGCGCGGCGCGACGCTCGCGTAGCGCCCCTTCGAGTAGCGCCCCATTTCAGGTGCCCGCGCCGGCGCGCTCAGGCAATCGCGCCGCCGCCGTCGACGAGCACCGTCGAGCCCGTCGCGTAGGGCGTCGAGGCGAGATAGACGATCGCATTAGCCACGTCTTCGGGCTGGCCGACGCGCTTTGCGGGCAGCCGGTTCGCGGCGCTTTCGAACATGCCTGCGCGCGCTTCGTCGGACAGCTTCGACCACAGCGGCGTGGCGATCAGTCCCGGCGACACGGTGTTCACGCGCACGGGCGACAGTTCCAGCGCGAGGCCGCGCGCGAGCGCCTCGAGCGCCGCGTTGATCGCGCCCTGGAGCACCGACGCCCCGCTCGGCCGCACGGCGAGGAAGCCCGATACGAAGGTCAGCGATCCGCCGTCGGCAATCCTGGCAGCGCGGGCCACCGCACGGGCCACCCGGTAGGCGCCCCAGAACTTGCTGTCCATCGCCTGGTAGGCATCGTCGAGCGGCAGTTGCCGCACAGGGCCCGACGGCGTTTGCGCCGCCGAAATCACGACATGATCGTACGGCTGCTGCGCGGCGAAGAAGGCATCGACGGCGGCGGCATCCGCGGTGTCGAGCACCGCTGTCTGCACGCCGTGGCCGATTTTGGCGGCCGCCTCCGACAGCTTCTGCGCATTGCGCGACGCGATCGTGACCTGCGCGCCGAGCGCCGCGAACGCCTGCGCCGCGGCCGCGCCGATGCCCGAACTGCCGCCGACGATCAATACGCGTTTCGATTGAAGCGAATTCATGGTGTCTCTCCAGAGCAAACAATATCGATGAATCGGGCCGTCAGTTCGCGACGGCGCCAAGCTGCTGCAAGAATGTCAGGTTGTCTTCGAGATGCCAGTTGTCGGCGATACGGCCGTCCTTGATACGGTAGATGTCCGTCGCGATGAAGTCGACGTTCTGCCCGTGGCCCTGCACGCCCTTGAACTGCCCCGTGAAGTGGCCTTGAAAGCGCAGATGCACGATCACGTGGTCGCCCGCCACCACCATCTGCTCAATCTGCGCCTGCATGTCGGGCACCGCGCCGCGCACGAACTTCGAGGCGGCAAGCGGCCCTTCGATACCTTGCGCGCGTCCGGGCGGCAACGTGCGGTCGGTGAAGTCGTGGGCGAGCGCGGCGCGTGCCAGCGATTCGTCGCCCGTATTCCAGAACGTGTCGTAGCGGCGCGCGGCCAGAATCTGCGCGTCGCGTTGCGCTTTCGGCAGGCTGCGATCGACGGTCAGTTGCTGCGGCTGGACGAGCGCGGCGGCATTGCTTGCGTGGCCGGCGGCGGCCGGGCTGACGGCAAACGCGGACGCGGCGGCAAGCGATGCGAGCGCCAGCCCGGCAGCGGACAGCAGGCGGCACAGCGAAACAGCGGGACGGATCGACATGATGGGCTCCTTGAAAAAACAAAGCATTCGATGACCGTCATGCTAGGCTTCGCGATACGGAAGAAATACTGCTTCCAGACGGATGAATCCTTTCCTTTTTGAGAAGAATGACTGATACCCGTATCGATAGCCTGCCGGCGCTGATGGCGTTTTCCCGCGTGGTCGCGACAGGCAGCCTGTCGGCGGCTGCGCGCGAGATGGACCTGCCGCTGTCCGTCATCAGCAAGCGGCTCGCGCATCTGGAGAAAAGCGTCGGCGTGCGGCTGATCCAGCGCACCACGCGCCGGCAGACGCTCACGGAAGAAGGCGCGCTGTTTCACGCGCGCGTCGTGCGGATACTCGACGAGATCGAGCAGACGGAAGCCCTGCTGTCGCAGCGCCGCCAGGAAGTGAGCGGCCTGCTGCGCGTCACTGCGCCGGGTCAGCTCGGGCGCCAGACCATCGCGCCGCTGATCGCCGATTTTCAGCGGCTGCATCCGCAGCTCGCCGTGCAGATGGAGTTGACCGATGCCGTCGTCGATCTGGTCGAAGGCGGGCTCGATCTCGCCATTCGCTTCGGCAGTCTGGCCGATTCGTCGCTGATCGCGCGCCCGCTCGCGCCGAATTTCCGCGTGCTGTGCGCATCGCCTGCGTATTTGAAGTTGCACGGCACGCCGAAGCATCCGCACGATCTGATGTCGCATCGCTGCATCCTGATTGGCGATCAGCGCCGCGGCGAATGGCGCTTCGAAGGCGACGAGAGCGTCGCGGTGCGCATCGATGCCGCAATCGTCACGAACGACGGCGAAGCCGCGCATCGGCTCGCGCTCGCCGATGCCGGCATTGCCGTGAAGTCGATCTGGGACGTGGGCGACGACATCCTCGCGGGCAAGCTGCGCCGCGTGCTGCCGCAGCATTCGATGTCAGCGGCGCCGCTGCATGCCATCTATCCCCACAGCCAGCATCTCGCGCCGCGCGTGCGCGCGTTCGTCGACTATCTGCGCGAGCGGCTCGCGCAGGCATGGCGCTGGGACACGCTGTGAGCGTTGGGCGGCTCGGCTTGCGATAGCTCGCGTTTGATGAATAACTGCATGCGCTGCTGCAAACCCGCCAGCTCGGGTATCGCCTTCTTATGCGATTTGCAACAGCCTTGCCTTCCCTTTCAAAACGCCGATCTGACGCAGGTTTCGCGGACTTTTTGGGATAATGAAACGCCAGGGAATCGTGTAGTTTCCACATAGCGTCGGCGTGGACCGTGCGGATGATCGCCACCCGCAACGCCGCCTCACTACTTCAACACTGAAAGAGTCATCGACAATGGCCACTGCGACGTCCCGTTCCGGCGACACCACGCTGCTCGATCCGAAGCACGCAAACCGCTTCACGCTCGGCAACCGGATCATGCTGAGCTTCGGCGCGCTGTTCGTGCTGATGCTGGTGATGGCCGCGATATCGTGGACCCGTCTGCGCGCGATGGACGACGAAGCGCTGAGCATGGGCCGCGATTCCGTGCCCGGCCTGTATCTGGCAACCACGCTGCGCGCCAGCGCCAACGAAAGTTACGCGATGCTCGAACGCGCGCTGTTCGTCGAAGGCAGCGACGACGCGACCCGGCACGACCTCGAACGCATCAGCCAAGCGCTGCGCACGCTCGACCGGGCGTCGGCCGAATATCAGGCGACGCTCTATCGCGACGCGGACCGCGAGCGCTACCGCGCATTCCGCACCGCGTGGGACCAGTACCTGCCGCAGTTCAACGAAGCCATGCGTGCGGCGCCCGCGTCGAGGGAGCAAGCGCAGGCCATCTTCGTCAAGCTCGGCGCGTCATGGGACGGCGTGATTCGCGCGGCCAACGAGCTCGTCAACGAAAACCGCATGCAAGCCGACGAATCGGCGAAAGCAATCCGCGATTCCGTGACGGGCACGGAGATCACGCTCGCCGTCGCGCTCAGTGTCACGCTGCTCGTCGCGCTGTTCACGGGCTTCACGCTGTATCGCGCGATCACGGTGCCGATGGCCGCGCTCGTCGACGTGCACAACGTGATGCGCACGGGCAACCTGACGCAGCGTCTGAAGCTCGGCCGCCGCGACGAGTTCGGCACGCTCGAAGATGGCTTCAACCGCATGGCGGAAGAACTGAACAGCCTCGTTGCGCAGGCGCAGAAGTCGTCGCTGCAGGTGACGACTTCCGTGGCCGAGATCGCGGCGACATCGAAGGAACAGCAGGCCACGGCGACGGAAACGGCGGCGACCACGACGGAAATCGGCGCGACCTCGCGCGAGATTTTCGCGACCTCGCGCGACCTGCTGCGCACGATGAACGAAGTGTCGAGCGTCGCGGAGCAGTCGGCGACGCTTGCGGGCGCGAGCCAGAGTGGCCTCACGCGCATGGAGGACACGATGCGCAGCGTGATGGAAGCGGCCGGCTCGGTGAACGCGAAGCTCGCGATCCTCAACGAGAAGGCCGTGAACATCAACCAGGTGGTCGCGACGATCACGAAGGTCGCCGATCAGACCAACCTGCTGTCGCTGAACGCGGCCATCGAAGCCGAAAAAGCGGGCGAATACGGGCGCGGCTTCGCTGTCGTCGCCACGGAGATCCGCCGGCTCGCGGACCAGACGGCCGTGGCCACCTACGACATCGAACAGACCGTGAAGGAAATCCAGTCGGCCGTGTCGGCGGGGGTGATGGGCATGGACAAGTTCTCCGAGGAAGTGCGGCGCGGCATGCGCGACGTGCAGCAGGTGGGCGGGCAGCTGTCGCAGATCATCCATGAAGTGCAGACGCTCGCGCCGCGCTTTCAGCTCGTCAACGAAGGCATGCACACGCAGGCCACCAGCGCCGAGCAGATCACGCAGGCGCTGTCGCAATTGTCGGAGGCCGCGCAGCAGACGGCGGAGTCGCTGCGCCAGTCGTCGCAGGCGATCGACGATCTGACGCTCGTTGCGAACCAGCTGCGCACGGGCGTGTCGCGCTTCAAGATCGAAGCGTGACGCGGCATCCAGGCGCGCAGCCCATGCTCTTCCTTCTCTTTGAACTCGACGGCGATCGTTACGCGCTCGATGCCGCCGACATCGTCGAAGTGCAGGCGCTCTGCGCCGCCAAGGCGATTCCCGGCGCGCCTGCGTGGGTCGCGGGCGTGGTGGAGCGCGACGGCGAACCCGTGCCCGTCGTCGACGTCGCGCAGCTTGCGCTCGGGCGCGCGTCGCAGCAGTGGCGCTCGACGCGGCTCGTGTTCGTCCGCTATCGACAGCACGACGATACGGGCGCGCCTGACCGTTTGCTCGGCCTGGTCGTCGAGCAGCGCGACGCAGACGCGCCGCATCGCGCGCGAGCGTTTCGCCGACAGCGGCTCGCTACGCCGCACGCGCGCTGGCTCGGCCCCGTCGCCAGCGACGCGCTCGGCATGATCCAATGGATCGACGTGCAGCAGATGCTCGGCGACGACGTCAAAGCGCTGCTCTTCCCGCAACCCGTAGCCGAATGTCCATCCGCTCCGCAATGAACGCCGCGACTGCCTTCGTTTCGCGTTTCGAATCCTGGCTGTTGCGGGAGACGGGCATCGACGCGTCGTCGCTCGGCGTCAACGCGCTCGAGCGCGCCGTGCTCGAACGCGTGCGCGTGACGCGGCTCGGCGCCGACGCGCACGACACGAACGCCGCCGTCGATCCCGCCGACATCGAGGCGTACTGGCAGCAGTTGACGCTGTCGGCATCGGAGCGGCAGGCGCTGATCGAGACGCTCGTCGTGCCCGAAACGTGGTTCTATCGCGACCGCGAGGCGTACGTCGCGCTCGCGAGGCTCGCCAACGAACGGCTCGTGCGTGACCCGCTGCATGTGCTGCGCGTGCTGAGCCTGCCGTGTTCGACAGGCGAAGAGCCCTACACGGTCGCGATGACCCTGCTCGACGAAGGCATCGGCGAGAGCCGCTTTAGCGTCGACGCATTCGACATCAGCGCGCGCGCGATCGCGCGTGCACGCGCCGGCATCTACGGGCGCAATTCGTTTCGCGGCCATTCGCTCGCATTCCGGGACCGGCATTTCACGGCGCTGCACGAAGGCTGGCAACTGAGCGAGCGCGTGCGGCAGACGGTGCACTTCACGCACGCCAATCTGTTCGACATGCAGGCGGATGCGCAGGCGCCGTACGACTTCATTTTCTGCCGCAACGTGCTGATCTATTTCGATCGCGACGCGCAGGATCGCGCGATCCGTCTACTCGACGCGAGTCTCGCCGAAGGCGGCACGATCTTCGTCGGTCCCGCCGAAACGGGCTTGATGATGCGTCACGCGATGAACTCGGCGCGCATTCCGCTCGCGTTCGCATTCCGGCGCAGCACGCCGGACGAACTGGATACGGCGCGCGCCGCGCAACGGATCACTGCGCACGCGCCGACGCGGCCGTCGTTCGCTACATCGTTCGCTGCGCCTTCGCCCGCGGCGGCCATGGCGCCGCGCGATGTACTCGCGCCGGCGCCCGCCTTCAAACGCGATGCCCCCCCGCGCGAATGCGCCGCAAGCCGCGCGGCCCGCCGCCGAACGCGCCGAAC
>NZ_JACFYJ010000163.1:0-10816 GCF_037126505.1 Paraburkholderia bengalensis | reverse complement strand
TTCCGACTGGAGGTTAGCCAGTGCGTTCGAGTCGAGCGAGCCGTCGCCTGCTTCCACAGCCAGCTGGCGGATACGTTGCAGGTTGTCGACGATCGATTGCAGCGCGCCGTTCGTCGTCTGCACCATCGAGATGCCGTTGTTGGCGTTGGCTGCACCTTGCGTCAGTGCGTTGATCGACGCCGTTTGCGTCGTCGAGATCGCCAGACCGGCTGCATCGTCAGCAGCGGTGTTCACACGCTTGCCCGACGACAGGCGGTTGATCGCTTGCGACAGCGCGCTTTGCGAGCCTTGCAGGTTGTTCTGCGCGGTCAGCGATGCGATGTTGGTGTTGATGTTCAGCATTTTGCGTCCTCGTTTTTAAAACGCCTCAGAGGGAGGCTGTTTTGGTACGGCGTCGCGCTTACTGTGTGCATTGCGTCGCCGCCTGTCCTGGTTGACGGCGTGGTCAGAAGAAAACTTTAGGGGCGATCTCGCGAAATTTGGGGGCGCATGGATGTACGGCGACTATGTGAATCGTGGGGAACGCACGTGAATGGCCTGGGCGCTCGCGCCTGTGGCATTTCTCAAGACAGCGTATGCTTGACAACCCGTCTTCCTCGCTCGCGGAGATGTCATGCAAAAGCGCAAGCTCGGCACCTCGGAACTGCAGGTCGCGCCGCTGATGTTCGGCGGCAATGTGTTCGGCTGGACGGCCGACGAAGCGACGTCGTTCTCCATCCTCGACGCCTTCGCCGACGCCGGCCTGAATTTCATCGATACGGCCGACGTCTATTCGGCGTGGGTGCCGGACAACAAGGGCGGCGAGTCGGAGACGATCATCGGCAAGTGGTTCGCGAAGTCGGGCAAGCGCGACAGCATCGTGCTGTCGACCAAGGTCGGCATGCTGGGCGGGCGCAAGGGGCTGTCGGCGGGCAATATCCGCGCGGCCGTCGAAGATTCGCTGCGCAGGCTGCAGACCGACTACATCGACGTGTATTTTTCCCATCTCGACGACGAAGAAACGCCGCTGGCCGAAACGCTCGGCGCCTATCAGCAGTTGATCGAGGCGGGCAAGGTGCGCGTGATCGGCGCGTCGAACTACAGCGGCTCGCGTCTGCAGGAGGCGCTGCAGATCTCGCGCGAGAACGGGCTGCCGCAGTATCAGGTGATCCAGCCGGAGTACAACCTGTATGATCGCGCCGCCTACGAAACCGATCTCGAGCCGGTCGCGCTGGCCGAGCGGATCGGCGTGGTCTGTTATTACAGCCTTGCGAGCGGCTTTCTGTCGGGCAAGTACCGGTCGCGCGAGGATCTGTCGAAAAGCGCGCGCGGCCGCAAGGTGGAGGCTTATCTGAACGAACGGGGATTCGCGATCCTCGACGCGCTCGATGAAATCGCGGGGCGGCACGCCAGCACCCCCGCGACGGTCGCGCTTGCGTGGCTGATCGCGCGCCCCAGCATCACCGCGCCCATCGCCAGCGCGACTTCCGTCAAGCAACTGGAAAGCCTGGTCGCGGCGGTGCATCTGACGCTTACCGACGCCGATCTGCGGGCACTGAACGACGCAAGTGCCTGATCGTAAACGTCAAAAAGGTGGTTGGAAGGGCAGTTTCCTGATATCATCGGGAGTGAATTGAGATCTTTGCTCGTTTCGTCATGGGTTACTGGTGGCGAAACGCTAGCTAGGCGCGGCGCCGCAACGTGCGCTGCCCGCGGTTCGCGGTGAACACCCACCTCTCTTTTCCGGCCTCCGTGGCCGCTTTGCCTCTCGTTTTCAGTACTGTTTCGCCAGAATCTGGAACGACCGGAGGGCCGGTGCGTGAGTGGGCTAACCGCCACGCCATTAACCATATCAAGCGTTTTTAGGAATTACATGACGACGATTCTTCTGAAGGAAAACGAGCCGTTCGAAGTGGCAATCCGCCGCTTCCGCCGCGCAATCGAAAAGAATGGCCTGATCGCAGAACTGCGTGAGCGCCAGTCCTACGAAAAGCCGACGACGGCCCGTAAGCGCAAGAAGGCAGCTGCAGTGAAGCGCCTGCACAAGCGCCTGCGCAGCCAGATGCTGCCGAAGAAGCTGCACTAAGCACGCTTCCAGGCACGAGAAAGCACGCCAACGGCGGTGTGAGCTTCGAGAGAAGCCACACCGCCGTTTTTCGTTTTGCGTTTTTGTTCTGGAAATGGCGGCGCGCTGGACTTGCGCGCCGACGGATCGGATCGGTTCGGACGGTGTTGGAGCTTACGCCGCAGTCCGGACGCGCTCGTCGGAAAGACAGAATTGACGGGCGATCGAGCGCAGCCGGTCGTGCCATTCCCACGTGCCGAAGACGTCGTGGACATTCTGCAGGCAACTCAGCAGTTCGATGGTGACGGGATCATAGATGTTCAGGTGCGAGCGCAGCAGCGCTTTCTTCAGCGCGGCAACGCCGACATCCATGTAGACCGGCATTTCCGATGGCGTTTTACCGATGTAGCGCACGGGAATGCCTTCCATTGCCGTCATGTAGTCGCGCGGATGGATGAAATTGCCGACGGGACAACCGCCGCAATAGCCACGGTACGCGCCGCCGCCTCGCGGCAGCAGCGCCGCGCGGCCCTGGCCGAACAGGTGGTCGACTGCCCGGTCGAAAATCTCCTGATGCGTCAGGAAGCTATGGTTTTTCATGTTGGTCTCCCGCGTTCTGAGCAGCGGTTATTCGTTTCTGGTGCGTTGCTGGTGCGTTTCTGATGCCATGGCCGACAGTATGCTTCGACGCATTTGTCATCGAAGCCGCGACCAGAACTGCCTTTCCCGCCCAATTCGCGGCTTGACGGGTGAAAACCCTGCACCCCAGTCCACGCGCCGCCCGAAGAGTCCCCGTCCGATGGGCGCGCCGAAGGACACTGCCTACCTACATTGGTTATAACGACCAGGCGCCGCGAAAAGTTAGCTGTTGTGTGCGCTAGCGCTCAGTTCGCCAGGCAATAGCCGTTGCCACACAAGCGAATTCGTGGTGAACGCCTTACTGGAAGCGGCACTGCGGACGGCACTGCGTTCGGAGCCAGCCCGCGCAAGCGGGGGCGCTACGCGCCAGGTGTTGCGCACGTGCGACACCGACGGATCGCATTATTTCGAACCTTTCTTGCGGCTTTTCGGGACGAGCGACGCACACCGCGCGTAGCAAGAGCAATCGAGCTGATGGTCGTTGACCATGCCGACCGCCTGCATGAACGCGTAGCAGATGGTCGTGCCGACAAATTTGCAGCCGTAGCCCTTGAGCGCCTTGCTGAGCGCATCCGATATCTCAGTCGACGCGGGCGCATGCTTGTACGTCGTCCACGCGTTCTGGACGGGTGTGTTATCGACGAACGACCACACGAAATCCGCTAGCGAACCGTGTTCTGACTGGATCTGCCTGATGGCTTTGGCATTGATCACTGCCGATTCGATCTTGCCGCGATGACGCACGATCCCTTCGTCGAGCACGAGCGCGTCGATCTTTTGCGCTGAGTACCGGGCGACCTTGTCGATATCGAAATTGGAAAACGCGCGCCGGTAGCCCTGGCGCTTGTTCAGGATCGTCGACCACGACAACCCCGCTTGTGCGCCTTCCAGTACGAGCATTTCGAACAGATGCGAGTCATCGCGGGACGGGACGCCCCACTCGGTGTCGTGATAGTGTGCGAGCGCTTCGCTCGTCGCCCAGTTGCATCGCTGCTCAGCCACGTTCAGGCTCCTGCATGGTTGATTGATCGCCCGCCGATCGGGCCACGCCAGCATAGCGGAACGAAGTGCAGCCGCAACCTGGCCGTTCGGCCGATTGTCGCGAGCGGGCAGACCTGCCACGCTATGCACTAACACATCAATGAGCATATCGATGAACCAAGACCACTATCTGATCGGTGTCGACGGCGGCGGTACGGGCACGCGGGTCGTGCTGGCAACCGCGCAAGGAAGCGAACTCGCGCAGGGCACGGAGGGGCCGTCGGGCCTTGGCCTGGGTGTCGAGCGCGCGTGGCAAGCCATCCTCGCGGCGAGCGCGCAGGCATGCGAACGAGCCGGCGTCGCGGCGGACTGGACGCGCGTCGTGTTCGGGTGCGGACTCGCCGGCGTCAACAACCGCGAATGGCTGGCAGCGTTCCGTGCGAAGGCGCCGGCGCTCGCCGGTCTCGCGATCGAAAGCGACGCCTATTCGACGCTGCTAGGCGCACACGGCGGCGAGCCTGGCGTGATCGTCGCGCTTGGCACGGGCAGCGTGGCGGCTGTGCTCGATCGTAATGGCGAGAGCCGCATGGTGAGCGGTTACGGCTACCCGTCCGCCGACGAAGCAAGCGGCGCCTGGCTCGGGTTGCGGGCCATCGTGCATGCGCAACAGGCACTCGACGGCCGCGTGCCCGCCGACGATTTTTCGCAGGCGCTGATCGAACATGTCGGCGCGGTGGATCGCGACGGTTTGGTCGTGTGGTTGTGCGACGCGAACCAGACGGCGTACGCGAGCCTCGCGCCCGTGGTCGTTGCGAACCGCGCGCACCCGTTCGCCGCGCGGTTGCTGCAGAACGCCGGGCAGGAAATCGGCAAGATGATCGCCGCGCTCGATCCGTCGGACAGTCTGCCCGTCGCCTTGTGCGGCGGACTGGGGCAGCCGTTGAGCGACTACGTGCCGGCACCGTATCGCGAGCGCTTGCGCGCACCGCTTTCGGATTCGGCGCACGGCGCATTGCAGTTGGCGCAACGGGAGGCGCAGCGGACCGGCGTCGCGTGAGGGCGTTAGATTTGCGGCGGCCAGATGTGGCGGCGGCGTAGCTAGCGCGGACATCCATAGCCGACCACGGCAGGCGCTGCACCCGGAGGCGATAAAATAGGCGTTTTCCGACGCCGCCGGTCAGTCTGCCCATGTACAAAGCCATCGCCAGCGATCTGGATGGAACGCTCCTGAACAGCAACCATCAGGTCGACCCCTTCACGATCAACACCATGCGTGCGCTCGAAGCGCTCGGCATCCCTATCGTGATCGCCACGGGGCGCCACTATAGCGACGTCGCCGGAATTCGCGATGTCCTTGGTATCCGGCCGTATCTGATCACCTCGAACGGCGCGCGGGTGCATTCGCCCGACGATGAAATGATCTTCGCCGACGACCTTCAGGCAACTGTCGTTCAGCAAATCGTGAAGCCGGAGATCGCTGGGGCGCATGGACGGGTGATCGTCAATCTGTTCGCCGACAAGGAATGGCTGATCGATCGCGACGCGCCCGAACTGCTGCGTTACCACCAGGATTCCGGCTTCACCTACAGCGTGACTGACTTGCAGCGGCACGACGGCGTCGACATCGCGAAAGCCCTGTACATCGGCGATCCGAAAGATCTCGCGGTGGTGGCGGCGAACCTCGAGCGCACGTTCGGCGACACGCTCTATGTCACGTACTCACTGCCTGACTGTCTCGAAGTGATGACCGCGAATGTGTCGAAAGGGCGGGCTCTGCAGTTCGTGCTCGACCGGCTGAACGTTCCCGCCGCGAAGTGCGTCGCGTTCGGCGACAACATGAACGACATCGACATGCTGGAAACGGCGGGCCATCCGTTCATGATGAATAACGCGAATCCCGATCTGATCGCGCGGCTGCCCAACGTGCCGCGCATCGGGAACAACTTCGAGGCGGGCGTCGCGCATCACCTGCGCAAGCTGTTCGAACTGGACGACGAACTGACGGCGTAGATCCCAACGACGCTGAACGTAGTGGCGCGCCGCGCTCAGGCAGGGGCGCCACGAAAGGGTACCTCAGTCGTGCCAACCCCGGTTGTTTCCGCTCCAGCGGTTGCCATTGTTGTCGTTCCAGCGGTTGTCGTGATCGCGGCGATCGCGGTTCCAGCCGTGGTTCCAACCGTAATCACGGCGGTAACCGTCGTAGTGGCGATCGCCCCAGTAGCGGTTTCCGTAGTACACCGGCTGCGGGGCGGGCGCGACGTACGTCGGAGCGGGCGCGCCAAGCGACAGGCCGATGCTCAGGTTCGTATGCGCCTGTGCGACACCGCATGCGCCAGCGGCGAGTCCGGCTGCGACGAGCATGTGAGTGACGATGCGCTTCATTTTGCTTCTCCTGTAATGCGGCGTGTTTGCCGTACAGGTTCAATCTACGCGTCGCTGGCCGACGGCACTGCGACAGGATGTTACGAAGTGAAAGCATGCAATGCGGGCTTGCAGCGCATGTACGTGATCCGTTTTGATGCACTGAGCGCAACGCATCGGGCAGCACGGCCGGTCTTGTATCGCAGGGGCGCAGCCGCCTGCTTTCGAATCGCTTGAAACGTGGGCGCAATCGACATGAATGTGGCCGTAAACCGGCCTTACATTTGAACCATCTATTAATGCGCGGCGCGGGCCGTGTAAAGCAAGACGGGGCGCCGCAGCGCCCCGTTTTCATTCAGAGGGAATGACGGGCGATCACGCCGCCACGCGTTCGCGCTCCACTTCGGCGACTTGCCGGGCTTCGCCTGCCACGACGGGATA
This sequence comes from Paraburkholderia bengalensis, assembly GCF_037126505.1. NCBI lineage: Bacteria > Pseudomonadati > Pseudomonadota > Betaproteobacteria > Burkholderiales > Burkholderiaceae > Paraburkholderia > Paraburkholderia bengalensis. Next base: position 4,350 of record NZ_JACFYJ010000163.1, on the reverse strand, counting down.
CACGATCCCGGCGATCACCGCCCCGAGAACGGGCGCCACCCAGAAGAGCCACAACTGGTCGACAGCCGCGCCGCCGACGAACAGTGCCGGTCCTGTCGAACGAGCCGGATTCACTGACGTATTCGTGACGGGAATCGAGATCAGGTGAATCAGCGTCAGGCACAGGCCGATCGCGATGGGCGCGAAGCCGGCGGGAGCCCGCCAGTCGGTGGCGCCGAGAATCACGAAGAGGAAAAACGCCGTCATTACCGTTTCGCAGACAAACGCCGCCGGCAACGCGTAGTGACCCGGCGAGCGTTCGCCGTAACCGTTGCTCGCGAAACCGTTGGCAACCAGATGGAAATCGGGATTGCCCGATGCGATGACGGACAGCACATACGCGCCGAGCACGGCGCCAAGCACCTGCGCGACGACATACGGCAGAAGATCGCGTGCGGGGAAGCGCCCGGCAACGGTCAGGCCGACGCTCACGGCGGGGTTCAGATGGCAGCCGGAGACGTGCCCGATCGCATACGCCATGGTCAGGACGGTCAGGCCGAAGGCGAGCGAAACGCCGACAAAGCCAATGCCGAGGCCGTGCACCGGGCCGGCGAAGTTTGCCGCGAGCACGGCGCTGCCGCAGCCACCCAGCACGAGCCAGAAGGTGCCGAACAGCTCTGCCGCGAGGCGCTTGGAGAGGTTCATCGTGTGTAATCCTAAAAGTACCTGAAAGTGCGGGAGACAAGGACGAGAGCGCACGCGCTACCCGGAACTTGGGAGCGCAAATTTTAAGCAACGTTGCCCAAACGGACTGTCAAGAATTGTCATTCGCAAAGGCTGAATTATTCCGTGATAAACGCGACTTCCTTTGAAGGTTTCAGCGATCTTTAATAAATACTCAGACGAAAACTTTTGATAGAACGGTATTCGCCTCCATTGCGAATTTCGTTAGCACCGGCTAATCTCCGTGCTAACCACTTTTAGAAAAAAGAGGGGAGCCCAAATGTCACAATACGCAGATCTCAAAGCGCAGATTGCCCGCTTGCAGGCCGAAGCGGAGGACGCGCGACGCAATGAAGTCGGCAATGTGATTGCCGAAATCCGCCAGAAAATCGCCGAATACGGACTGAGTGCGCACGATCTCGGTTTCGCCGAGGCCGCCCGCCGCGGACGCCCGCCCAAGAAGGCGCCGCTGCCCGCGAAGTATCAAGACCCGAAGTCCGGCAACACATGGAGCGGCCGGGGAAAGCCGCCCAAGTGGATCGCCGGCAAGAACCGCGAGCGCTTTCTGATCGAGCAGGCGTAATTAGGACAAACTGCGAAAGCCGGTTGAAGGTAATCCGGCGAAATACGCCACCTTTAAGATTCGCCTTTATTGAGTGGTGAGGCGTCTGAAGCGCCCGTCGCTTCCTCTAGGAATAGCGCACAGCGCGGCATTGACGTAAACGCTTGCATCGGCTGTCCGCCGTCTATGGCTACAATTGAAAAAGCCGCCCGAAGGGCGGCTTTTTAGTAGCAGAAGTCAAAATAGACGAATATGCGGGCACGCAAACGATTCAAGCGAACATTTTACGTGCCGTTCGCGGCATCGGCAGACTTGACCTGTCGCGATCAGCCCACCGCCACGCGGCGCAGCATCGGCCGGCGGGTCGCTTCGAGAAGCGCCGTATAGCTGTCTACATAATTCTGCGCCATGATCTTCGAGCTGAAGCGGCGCTCGAACTGCGAGCGGATTTCGCTGCGCGACAGTTCGTCGATACGCTGCAGCGCCGCCACGGCACCTTGCACGTCCTCGCAGATAAAGCCCGTCACGCCGTGGTCGATCACTTCCGGCACCGAGCCGCGATTGAACGCGATCACCGGCGTGCCGCACGCCATCGACTCGATCATCACGAGGCCGAACGGCTCCGACCAGTCGATTGGGAACAGCAGCGCCTTCGCGCCCGACAGAAATTCGGGCTTCTGCGCCTCGTTGATCTCGCCGATGAACTCGACATGCGCCTGCGACAGCAGCGGCTCGATTTCCGCCTTGAAGTATTCCTGATCGGCCTTGTCCACCTTGGCGGCGATCTTCAGCGGCAGCCCGCTTTGCGCGGCGATCTTGATGGCCGTATCGACGCGCTTTTCGGGGCAGATGCGGCCGAGGAACGCCAGATATTCGGGTTTCTTGTGGCTTTGCGGCGTCAGCAGCTGAGCGGGCAGGCCGTGGTAGATCGTGTTGAGCCAGTTGGCCTGCTGCAGCGGCAGGCGCTGCGAGTCCGAAATCGAGATCACGGGCGCGTCGGTGAACGTGTCGAACACCGGCTGCAGCTCCGGCAGGTCCAGACGGCCGTGCAGCGTCGTGACAAACGGCGTGTCCAGCGTCGAAAACAGCGGGAACGGCATGTAGTCGAGGTGGAAATGCAGCACGTCGAACTCATGCGCGACCTTGCGGACCCGTTCGAGCAGCAGCATGTGCGGCGCGAGCGCGTCGCGGATGGTCGGGTCCAGACGCAGCGCGCGCGGCCACGCGGCTTCCAGCTTCGCGGACGTCACGGAATCGCCGCTCGCGAACAGCGTCACATCGTGACCCAAATCGACCAGCGCCTCGGTCAGATAAGACACGACGCGTTCTGTGCCGCCGTAGAGTTTCGGTGGAACAGCTTCATACAAAGGTGCGATTTGTGCGATTCGCATGCGTGATCTCCTTATGCAGAGGGCTTCGCGCTGCGGTGTCTGGCGTGTGGCCAAAACGCGGAAGCCTGGCGGACGGTCGGGCGCGGTGTGCCGCCGCCCTGGCAGGAAGCCCAATGGGGTTATCCCTAGGTGCCATTATCGGGATCGCACGCGGTAATTCGAGCTATTTTTCAAACACTTAACGTTGTTACAGCGCGAAACAAGCTGCGTAACAACTCCGCATATGGGGCGGGAAAGCTCAGGCCTGCCGACATCCGGGCAACATCCGCCGCACTTTGGGCGGATCGGCGCAGCATGTTGCGCCGGCGATTCGTCTGACTAAAAGTGCGCTGCCGAACAATTGATGCGAATTTCGCTTTCTTTTGAGTGGAATATGGGCGCATAATCCGCTTCCCAAACCTTTCACACGTGTCCCTGCCTGTAATGGATCGGCGCAACGTCAGCGCACGCTGGTTCAAAATTGGCCGTATCCAATCCCCGTCGAATCCCCCGCCCAAAAATTTGTAGGAAAAAGTCCTACAGAAATCCTGGATTTTTCCGTCAACCAATTGGGGCGTGTGTCCGATTTTCGCCGGCTGCCTCTTTCGCGAAAATGCACGCTGACCATAAGCGTGCCGTTCGTGGTTTTTTAAACACGATCGAGCAAACGTTTTACGCAGGCCTGACCAGCCAGATTCAAAACCGGGGGATTCAATGAGCACCCAAAGTGACATGCTCAATGAAATTAGGGAAGTGAACCTGTCTTATCTGCTGCTCGCGCAGCGTCTGTTGCGCGAAGACAAGCCGATGGGCATGTTCCGCATGGGCATCTCGGAGCAGCTCGCCGACGTGCTCGCCAACCTGTCGCTCGCGCAGACAGTGAAGCTGGCTGCGTCGAACCAGTTGCTGTGCCGCTTCCGCTTCGACGATCACCAGATACTTTCGTCGCTCGCCGACAAGGGCAAATCGAGCGCCGTCGCCCAGGCGCATTCCGCCATTCTGATGGCCGGACAGCCAGTCGAGCAGATCGGCTGACGCCGGCGGCCGGCGCGTTGCGCGCCGCAAAGACGCACCCTACGCGCGCCGGCGACGGCGCTTGAATCGTTTCCGTGCGGCTGCGCGTCAGCCGCACGGTGCGACAACGGACGCGGGAAGCGAGGCGGATGGCACAAAAAAGCGTGGTGCTCGAAGTCAAGGAAATCACCCTGGCGATTGAACTGATCGAACTCGGCGCGCGCCTGCAACTGCTCGAAGCGGAGACGACGCTCTCGCCGACCGGCTGATCAAGCTGTACAAGGAAGTGAGGGGCGTCTCGCCGCCCAAGGACATGCTGCCGTTCTCGACCGACTGGTTCATGACCTGGCAGCCGAACATCCATTCGTCGCTGTTCTACGACATCTACCGGTTCATGTCCGGCCTGGGCGGCTGCGAGACCGTCAAGTCGTACCGGCTGTATCTCGAGCACGTCCGGATGCACCAGGACGAGCCCGCTCTGAGCCTCACGCGCGCATGGACGCTGGTGCGCTTCTTCGACTCCGGCATGCTGCAGATGACGTCCTGCACGCGTTGCCGCGGGCATTTTGTCGCACACGCGCATGATCCGCAGCACGGTTTCGTGGGCTCGGGCCGGCGTCTGACCTTCCAGGCAAAGCTGGACGGATATGGCATGCCATGCTCAATGAGCCGCAAAGGAATTGTTGGGAATGCTCCGACAGA
>NZ_JACFYJ010000162.1:0-11420 GCF_037126505.1 Paraburkholderia bengalensis | reverse complement strand
TGCCGCCAGCGGCGATGCGGGCGCGTCGGCTCCCACGGCAGCGTCGGGCGCGTCGGGCGGAGCTTCGGACAGCGCAGCGGCATCGGCGCCGCAGGCGTCGCTGCCCGCCAGCATCTACTTCGAGACGAACAAGAGCTCGCTGCCCGCCGACGCCAAGGCCGCCATCGACGCGGCTGCCGCGTACGCGAAGGCGCATCCGGACGCGAAGTTCACACTGTCGGGCTTTACGGATGCTACGGGTTCTGCAGACAAGAACGCGAAGCTCGCAAAGGCGCGTGCCGAAGCCGTGCGCGACGCGCTGAAGGCAGCGGGCATCGCGGAAGATCATATTATTTTGAAGAAGCCGGAGACGATCACGGGCGGCGCGGACGCGAAGGAAGCACGCCGTGTTGAGATCAGCGCAGCGGCCTGACGTGTCACAGTCAGAAAAAGCAGCATTCGATTTAGGAGATTGTCATGTCTAGCATCGGACACGATGTAGCCGCGGGGCACGAGCATGTGCACGGCGATCATGCTCACGCGACGCCGCATGGCTGGCGCCGCTGGCTGTTCGCCACCAACCATAAGGACATCGGTACGTTGTACCTGCTGTTCTCGTTCATCATGTTCCTGTCTGGGGGCGTGATGGCGCTGGGAATCCGGGCCGAGCTGTTCGAGCCGGGCCTGCAGATCATGCGTCCCGAGTTCTTCAACCAGTTGACCACCATGCACGGCCTGATCATGGTGTTCGGCGCGATCATGCCGGCCTTCGTCGGTTTCGCTAACTGGATGATTCCGCTGCAGATCGGCGCATCGGACATGGCCTTCGCGCGGATGAACAACTTCAGCTTCTGGCTGCTGCCCGTCGCTGCCGTGCTGCTGGTCGGCTCGTTCTTCGTGCCGGGTGGCGCGACGGCTGCCGGCTGGACGCTGTACGCGCCGCTGTCCACGCAGATGGGCCCGGGCATGGACTTCGCGATCTTCGCGGTGCACATCATGGGCGCGTCGTCGATCATGGGTGGCATCAACATCGTCGTGACGATCCTGAACATGCGCGCACCCGGCCTCACGCTGATGAAGATGCCGATGTTCGTCTGGACTTGGCTGATCACCGCCTATCTGCTGATCGCCGTGATGCCGGTGCTGGCGGGCGCGATCACGATGGTGCTGTTCGACCGTCACTTCGGCACGTCGTTCTTCAACGCGGCAGGCGGCGGCGACCCAGTGATGTATCAGCACATCTTCTGGTTCTTCGGCCACCCCGAGGTCTACATCATGATCTTGCCGGCATTCGGGATCGTCTCGCAGGTGATCCCGGCGTTCGCGCGCAAGCCGCTGTTCGGCTATAGCTCGATGGTGTACGCCACGGCGTCGATCGCGATCCTGTCGTTCATGGTCTGGGCGCACCACATGTTCGCGACGGGCATGCCCGTCACCGGCCAGCTGTTCTTCATGTATGCCACCATGCTGATCGCCGTGCCGACGGGCGTGAAGGTGTTCAACTGGGTCGCGACGATGTGGCGCGGTGCGCTCACGTTCGAAACGCCGATGCTGTTCGCGGTGGGCTTCCTGTTCGTGTTCACGTTCGGCGGTCTGACGGGCCTGATGCTCGCCATGGCGCCGCTCGACATCCAGTATCACGGCACTTACTTCGTGGTCGCGCACTTCCACTACGTGCTGGTGGCAGGTTCGCTGTTCGGCCTCTTCTCCGGCTGGTACTACTGGTCGCCGAAGTGGACGGGCTGGATGTACAACGAGACGCGCGGCAAGATCCATTTCTGGTCGTCGCTGATCTTCTTCAACCTCGCGTTCCTGCCGATGCACTTCGTCGGTCTCGCAGGCATGCCGCGTCGTTACGCCGATTACCCGGCCCAATTCACCGACTGGAACCAGGTCATCACCATCGGCGCATTCGGCTTCGGTCTCGCGCAGGTGTACTTCCTGTTCGCGGTTGCATTGCCGGCTTATCGCGGCGGCGGCGAACTCGAACAGGCGGGCGACAAGCCGTGGGACGGCGCGACGGGCCTCGAGTGGACCGTGCCGAGCCCGGCCCCGTTCCACACGTTCGAAAATCCGCCGACGGTCGAATAATCAGTCTGCCGTTCTGGAAGGTCCGCTCCGGCGTTGCAACGCCGGGGCGGGAAAGCAGGCCGGAAACGCGGCCCAGCATCAACAAAGTCGAGCATGAGCCGGAATCCACAAAAAAGACGTACGCCTGACGAAATTCGCGCAGGAAATCTGCGACTCGGTCTGGTTCTGCTTGCCGTCGTCGCCGTCTTTTTTCTGGGTGCCGTCGTCAAACAGGTCTGGTTCGCCTCCTGACCTGTCATGGCGAGTGCGGATTGCCAGTGCATGTGATCTGTTGAGGAAGTGAGATGTCGACGCAGCCGCCCGCTGGCACCGATCGCTCTTTTAACCGCCCGATGCTGTTCAAGCTCGTCGTCGTGGCGTTGCTGATGTTCGGCTTCGGGTTTGCGCTGGTGCCGATGTATCGCGCGATCTGCGAGGTCACGGGCATCAACAATCTCGTGCAGCGCGACGCGACCGCGCGCGAGGCGAAGAACACGCAGGTCGACATGAGCCGCACGATTTCGATCGAGTTCGACGCGAATGCGCGCGGGCCGCTCGGTTTCAAGCCGGAGCAGAACAGTATCGACGTGCATCCGGGCGAAGTGACCACCGTGATGTACGACGTGAGCAACCAGCAGGCACGCACGATTCAGGCTCAGGCCATTCCGAGCTACGCGCCGAAGCAGGCCACGGAGTTCTTCAGGAAGATCGAGTGTTTTTGTTTCACGCAGCAGACGTTGAAGGCGAATGAGTCGAAGCGGATGCCCGTCGTATTCGTCGTCGATCCGAAGTTGCCGAAAGACGTGAAGACCATCACGCTGTCGTACACGTTCTTCGAACTGAACGCGCCTGCGCCCACGACGCGCGGCACGCAAGATCAGACGGCGGACGGCGCAGCGAAAGCTGCGAACCCCGCCTGACGCGGTCCAATGACGCTTGCCCAACGAAGGCGAGGAACATGAACGATAGCGGTCGCGGCAGGAAGAGCAGTTTCGGCCAGTCGATGAAAGCCGTGATGTGGTCGTTCTTCGGAGTGCGCAAACGGCGCGATCTGGAGGCGGACGCCACGCAGCTCAATCCGCTGCACGTGCTCGCGGCGGCGCTGATCGGCGCGGCGGTTTTCATCGGTGTGCTGATTCTTGTCGTGCACGCGGTGGTCGGCTAGACGGCGCAACGACGGTACGACGCAGTGCGCGGGGTCCGCGCAACGAATGGATGGAGCAGGGCGGCGATGCGACGCAGCGCCGCAGGAGATAGAGCCGGGGCGCAGCGCAGTCGGCTGTGGATTCAACCGGACCAAGCGGAACAACTGGACTGAAGTGGAGAATCAACAATGAGCGGTCAAAACGAGAGCCCGTACTATTTCATACCGCATCCGTCGCGGCATCCGATCAGCGCTGCCGTCGGTCTGCTGGTCATGCTCGGATCGTTTGCGGCGTGGGTGAATGGCGAGCCGTGGGCGCCCATCACGGCGCTGATCGGTCTGCTGTGGCTGCTCTTCACGCTATACCACTGGTTCGGCGATGCGATTTCCGAGTCGGAAGGCGGGATGTATGGCAAGCGCGTCGATACGTCGTTCCGCTGGAGCATGAGCTGGTTCATCTTCTCCGAAGTGATGTTCTTCGGCGCGTTCTTCGGGGCACTGTTCTATGCGCGCGAGATCGCGATGCATCAGCTCGGCAGCCTCGACTACAAGCTGATCTGGCCGGATTTCACGGCGGTGTGGCCGAACATCGGACCGGCCGATCTCGTGTCGCACTTCAAGTCGATGACGCCTTGGCCCGTGCCGACCATCAACACGGCGCTGCTGCTGTCGTCGGGGGCGACGTTGACGGTGTCGCACCACGCGCTGCGTGACAATCACCGCACGAAGGCCATCGCATGGCTTGCGGCCACGCTGGTGCTGGGCGTTTCGTTTCTGTTCCTGCAAGGCTTCGAGTATTTCCACGCCTACAACGAACTGAACCTGACGCTCGCGTCGGGCGTGTACGGTTCGACGTTCTTCCTGCTGACGGGTTTCCACGGCTTCCACGTGTTCCTCGGCGGCACGATGCTGGCCATCGTGATGATTCGTCTTATCCGTGGGCACTTCACGGCCGACCATCACTTCGCATTCGAAGGCGCGGCCTGGTACTGGCACTTTGTGGACGTCGTGTGGCTCGGCTTGTACGTCGTCGTGTACTGGCTGTAAAGGGCGTGTGAAGCGCCCCGCGAAAGACCGCACGAGCCGGCACGCGTCGTGCGTCATATGGACGCAGTGACGCATCGCAGGCGAGGTGTAATCAAACGGCGACGGGCGCGGTCCAGGCGCGGAGCGTGTGGCTGTGAGAGCCGTAATGGAGAGACTTAGGCAGCGCCGCCCTCGACCCCGTCAGGGCGGCGTTTTGCTTGATCGAGGGTGAAATGCCGCCGATCGCGTAATGGATTGTTGCGGGTGCCATGCCGCAGCGGCGCGAAATAAAGTGGCATACTTCGCCGGCAAATCGAGATGGCGCGGTTGATCCGTCAGCGCATCGGGCTGATCGCAACGGCGTCGCGACGACGCGACGCCTCAGCGGCCGTACGGGATGCCCGTCGAGTGAATCCAGCCCATCCAGTTCGCGAACAGGATGAACAGGAACAGCGAGATCGACAGGCCGACACGCGTGGCCAGCGACCACACCATCCGCTTCGTCTTGCCGCGGTCGTGCATCATGAAGTACAGCGCGGACACCATGCTGGCGATGATCAGAGCGAACGCGATGGGAACGAGAATGTGCATGGAACCAACTGATATTCAGGAACGCGAAAGCAACCGTTTCATTATCGCACCGCACGCGATGGTGCGCGTCTCGACCAAAGTCGCGCGATGAAGATTCGTCTCATCCCGACGCTGCTGATTCTGATCGTCGTCGCGGTGACGGTCCGGCTGGGTTTCTGGCAGCGCGAGCGCGCGCAGCAGAAGGAAGCGCTGCAGGCGCAGATCACGCAGTTCGAGAGCGCGCCCGCGCAAAACGTCGGCGCCACGCCGATCGCGCTGAAGGATATCGAGTTTCATCGCGTGCGTGCCGTGGGACAGTTTATGCCGCAGCAAGTGGTGTACCTCGATAATCGCCCGTATAACGATCAGCCGGGCTTTTACGTCGTGATGCCCTTTAAACTGCGCGACGGCGGTGCGGTGCTGGTCAATCGCGGCTGGCTGCCGCGCAACATGAACGAGCGCACGACGATCGCGCCGTACGATACGCCGAAGGGCGAGATCGAAATCGAAGGCATCGCGCGCGCCGACGCGAGCCGCGCGTACGAACTCGGGCAGGGCGGTTCGGCGGCTCATCAGACGATTCGCCAGAATCTCGACGTCGCGTCGTACGCGGCTGAGACGGGCTTGCCGCTGCAGCCGTTCGTGATCCAGCAGACCAGCGACGACGGCGACAACCTCGTGCGCGACTGGCCTGCGCCAGCGACGGGCGTCGAACGCAACTACGGGTACATGTTCCAGTGGTGGGGCATGGCTGCTGCTGCGGTCGTTTTCGGCCTGTACGCGGCACGACGCGGCGCCAGAAACGCAAAGCTGGTGGTCGACAAGCGACCGAACGACAGCGACGCGGCCAACAACGGACAAGCGCCGCGCGCATGACGATGCCAGCGCGCAGCAAGGAAAGAGGATCAGGAGTGTCGACGCACAATTCCCGTTCGCAGCAATCGCGGCAACAAACGCAACAAACGCAACAAAAAACGCCACAGCAACCCGCGCAAGACGGCCAGCGCGTCGATCCGGGCCGGTCAGGCGGCAAAGGCTCCTGGCAGCGCGGCCGCTGGACACTGTTGCTGATTGCGCTGGTCTGCGCGGCGCCCGTCATCGGTTCGTATTTCACGTACTACGTGATCAAGCCGAGGGGCGGCACGACGAGCTACGGCACGCTGATCGAACCGCAGCGCCCGATTCCGGACGCGCTCACCGTCACGGGCGAGGATGGCAAGCCGCTCAAGCTCGCATCGCTGCGGGGCCGCTGGCTGTTGATTTCCGTCGACAGCAGCGCGTGCGACAAGCCCTGCGTGACGAAGCTCTACTTCATGCGCCAGGTGCGCGCGACGCAGGCAGGCGAGCGTGAGCGCATCGTCAACGTGTTTCTGCGCACGGACGCGGGCAAGGTGCCCGACGTCGTCGATAGCGCTTACAAGGACACCGAGATGCTGGTCGCCGATCCGAAGGAGGTGGCCGCGTGGCTGCCCGCCGGCGAAGGCACGCAGATCACCGACCACATCTATATGGTCGACCCGAGCGGCAATCTGATGATGCGGTTCCCGAAAGACCCCAACCCGACGAAGATCAAAGGCGACGTCACGAAACTGCTGAGAAATTCGGGTATCGGCTAAAGTGCCTTGGCGCGCGAAAACGTGCCTGAAAGTGCTCAGGCAGCGCTTCGAGGCAAACAGAAGGAGAGATAGATGTTCGTATTGCAACTCGGACTGATCGGGCTGTGCATTGCGCTGCTGCCGCTGTCGTACGTGTGGGTGAAAGCCGACGACAACAAGTTCCGCAAGCTGGTCTGGGTCACGACATTCCTCACGCTCGATCTGGTGATGTTTGGCGGCTTCACGCGCCTGACGGATTCGGGCCTCGGCTGTCCGGACTGGCCGGGCTGCTATGGCACGTCGTCGCCGTTTATCGCGCATGCCGCCATCAACGCCGCGTATCAGGCGATGCCGTCGGGCCCCGTCAGCATGACGAAAGCGTGGATCGAGATGATTCACCGCTACTTCGCGATGGCGATCGGCGTGTTGATCGTCGCGCAGACGTTGATTGCGTGGGTCGCGCGCATCAGGCGCCGTCCGTTGCACGTGTCGCCGTGGTGGCCGACGTCCTTGCTGCTGCTGATCCTCGTGCAGGGTGCGTTCGGCGCGTGGACCGTGACGATGAAGCTGCAGCCCGTGATCGTGACGACGCACCTGCTGCTCGGGCTCGCACTGCTCGGCACGCTCGGCTGGCTGGCGGCGCGCCAGACGCCGCTACCCGCGCACGAGCCTGAAGCCGCGCGCTGGCGCACGGCCGCGCTGTTCGGTCTCGCGCTGCTGATCGTGCAGATCGCGCTCGGCGGGTGGGTCAGCACGAACTACGCGGTGCTCGCGTGTACTGATTTCCCGACCTGCAACGGCCAGTGGCTCCCGCCGATGGACTTCGAGCATGGCTTCCATCTGTGGCGCGCGCTCGGCATGACGGGCGACGGCGACATGATCACGCAGGACGCGCTCGTCGCGATTCACTGGACGCATCGCACGTTCGCTTTTGTCGTGGTCGCGTATCTGCTGTGGTTCGCGTCGAAAATACGCCATTTCGAGTCGCTGCGGCGGCCCGCGAACGGCGTGCTGCTCGTGATCGTGATCCAGTTCGTCACGGGCCTGTCGAATATCGTCTTGCAATGGCCTTTGCCCATTGCCGTCGCCCATAACGGCGGGGCAGCGATCCTGCTGCTTTTGCTCGTTATGTTAAACTTTCGAATCGCTTATAGCCGTCCCGGCCGCGCCGTTGTTCCCGCGCGCGACGCCGCGCCAGCGTGACCCTCATGGACAGCACAACTCTCCCCCATTCGCCCGGTAGCCGGATTTCTCAATACATTGCGCTGACCAAGCCGCGCGTCACGCAGCTTGCCGTTTTCTGCGCGGTGATCGGCATGTTCCTCGCCACGCCCGGCATGGTGCCGTGGACAGTGCTGATCGGCGGGGCTGTCGGCATCTGGCTGCTGGCGGGCGCTGCGTTCGCGATCAACTGCCTCGTCGAGCAGAAAGTCGACGCGAAAATGCGCCGCACGGCATGGCGCCCGTCGGCGCGCGGCGAAATCACCACCAGGCAGATTCTGCTGTTTTCCGCCGTGCTCGGCGGCCTCGGCATGTGGACGCTTTATACGTTCACCAACGCGCTGACGATGTGGCTCACCATTGCCACCTTCGTCGGTTACGCGATCATCTACACGCTGCTGCTCAAGCCTTATACGCCGCAAAACATCGTGATCGGCGGCGCATCGGGCGCAATGCCACCGGCGCTCGGCTGGGCCGCTGTGACGGGCGCCGTGCCCGGCGACGCGTGGATTCTCGTGCTGATCATCTTCGTGTGGACGCCGCCGCATTTCTGGGCGCTCGCGCTGTATCGCCGCAAGGACTACGAAAACGCCGGCCTGCCCATGCTGCCGGTCACGCACGGGGAGGCGTACACGCGTCTGCACATCCTGCTGTACACGGTGATCCTGTTCGCGGTCACGCTGATGCCGTTTATCTCGGGCATGAGCGGAATCGTGTATCTGGCGTCGGCGGTTCTGTTGGGCGCCATCTTCCTCGCGTACGCGTGGAAGATTTATCGGGAATATTCCGACGATCTCGCGCGTAAAACCTTCCGTTACTCGATTGTTTACCTGTCGCTGCTGTTCGCGGCGCTGTTGATCGACCACTATGCGCGTGCCTTGATCGGCGCGTAACACCATGCTCATGAAACGGTTCGCGCGCGTGTCGCGCGTCGCTCTTGTCGCGTGCGCGCTCGGCGGCGCGGCGCTGATGTCGGGATGCGGGAAAGAACAGCCCGCCTTCACGAACGTCGATATCACGGGCAACAAGCAATTCGGCGCCGATTTCTCGCTGCCGGATTCGAGCGGCAAGACGCGCACGCTCGCCGATTTCAAGGGCAAGGTCGTCGTATTGTTCTTCGGCTATACGCACTGCCCGGACGTGTGCCCGACGACGATGGCCGAACTGTCGCAAGCGCTGCAACAACTGGGTCCCGACGACGCGAAGCGCGTCCAGGTGCTGTTCGTCACAGTCGATCCGGAGCGCGACACGCCTGAACTGATGGCGCAATACGTGCCGGCGTTCAACCCGACCTTTGTCGGGCTGCGTCCCGCGAATCAGGAGCAGCTGACGAAGGTGACCAAGGATTTCCGCGTGTACTACGCGAAAGTGCCAGGCAAGACGCCCGACAGCTACACCATGGACCACACGGCCGCGAGCTACGTCTTCGATACCGACGGCAAGCTGCGTCTTTTTGCCCGCGACGGCCAGGGCGCATCGCCGTGGGTTCACGATCTGAAGCTGCTGCTCGGCTGACGATTCGCGCGCCAACCCGTCGATACCAAAAGGCTGCACGGCACCGTGCAGCCTTTTTTGCATTTCTCGCCCGTGCTTACTCAGGCACTTTGAGATTCATCCCTGGCGCCATCCGCGTTGCCTTGAATTCCGTTACGTCATATCGCGCCACTTTCTGCTGTACGAACGGATCACTCGCGACAATCTCGTCGAGTCTCGATCGTTCGATGCCCGCTGCGACGATCACGCCGCCGTCGCGCGGCACCTTCGGACCCGCCATGATGAACACGCCCGCGTCGAACTGACGCGTCAGAAAGGCCCGGTGCGCTTCGAGCACATCGTCGACGCGATCGAGCGATGCCGTGTAGCTCAGGGACAGGACATACATACGAAACCTCTCAATGGAAGATACGCCGGAGCGGGCGTGCCGACATTATCCGGCGATGGGCGGTGGTATGTGCTCACCAGCCGGGCTCAAGTCGGCACTACGATCTGCCGTTATACAGAAGGGCAATCGTTTGCGCCGCTTGTCTTAAGCGGGCGCGGCCGGTGCGCCGAAAGTAGTGACCACACCAAAGAGACCAACACAATGAGTAGGATGAGTCTGAACCGCAAGCTGTGGTTATCGCTTGTGCTCGTATGGCTGGGCTTGCTCGGCGTCGGAATGTGGAGCGCGGTCGAAACCCGCTCGACGATGCTCGACGAGCGCAAGGCCGGGATGGTGAATCTCGTCGATGCCGCGCAAGGCATCGTGAACGGCTATTACGCACTCGCGCAAGCCGGCAAGATGAGCGAAGCGGATGCTCAGCGCGAAGCGCTTGCGCGCCTTGCGACGATGCGCTACGGCGAATCCGGCTATCTGTTCGTGATGGATTCGAAGCCCGTCGTGCTGATGCATCCGACCTTGCCGCAGATGAACGGCAAACCCGTAGGCGACTTCAAGGACCCTGACGGCAAGCTGCTGTACGTGTCGATCGTCGATGCCGCGAAGGCAACGGGCAAAGGCTTTGCCGAATACAAAGGCCGTCTGCCGCACAGCGAAGAGACGGCATCGAAGATCAGCTATGTGCAGCGTTTCGCGCCGTGGGACTGGAACATCACGAGCGGCGTGTTCGTGCGCGATATCGATACCGCTTACTACGCCAACCTGATCGAGCATTTCATCGTCGTGCTGATGATCGGCGCGGCGATTTCGCTCGCGATGCTGCTGATCATCCGCAACGTGCGCGGCAGTCTCGGCGGCGAGCCGCAAGACGCGGCGCGACTGGCCGCCCGCATTGCAACGGGCGACCTGACGCAGATCGTGCCCGTGCGCGCCGACGATTCGTCGAGCATGATGGCCGCGATGAACGAAATGCAGAGCCGTCTGCAGCGCGCGATCGGCGAGATTCGCCAGTCGGCGGAATCGATCGCGTCGGCGACGCAGCAGATCGCGGCGGGCAACGGCGATCTGTCGCAGCGCACCGAGCAGCAGGCGGCCTCGCTGCAGGAAACGGCGGCGAGCATGGAGGAACTGACGGCGACCGTCAAGCAGAATGCCGACAACGCGCGCCAGGCAAGCGGCCTCGCGCACAACGCGTCGGACATCGCGACCAAGGGCAATGAGGTCGTGAGCCGCGTAATCAGCACGATGACGGAGATCAATAACAGCTCGCGTCAAATCTCGGACATCATCGGCGTGATCGAGGGGATTGCGTTCCAGACGAACATTCTGGCGCTGAACGCGGCCGTGGAAGCGGCGCGCGCCGGCGAACAAGGCCGCGGCTTCGCGGTCGTCGCGGGCGAAGTGCGCAGCCTCGCACAACGTTCGGCGACGGCGGCTAAGGAAATCAAGCAGCTGATCGGCGATTCCGTCGAACGGGTCAACAACGGCTACACGCTCGTCGAACAAGCGGGCTCGACGATGAGCGAGATCATGCAGGCCGTGCGCCGCGTGACGGACATCATGGGCGAGATCGCGGCGGCTTCGGAAGAGCAAAGCAGCGGCATTTCGCAGGTGGGCCGCGCGGTCACGCAGATGGACGAGGTGACGCAGCAGAACGCGGCGCTCGTCGAACAGGCCGCGGCGGCTGCGGCGTCGCTGCAGGATCAGGCGACGCGCCTGCGTCAGACAATCGGCACTTTCAGGATCAGCGGCGTGGAAGGCGTGGTGGCGTCGGCGGCGGTTCGCCCCGTCGCGAAGGCCGTGGCCAAGCCGATGCCGAACGCCGCCGCCAAGCCGGCGGCTGCATCGGCTGTGGCTCAGGCGACTCAAGCAGCCCACGCGCCACAAGATCCGGCCGCTCGCGACGAGCGCGCGCCGGCGCGCTGCGCACCGGCCG
>NZ_JACFYJ010000161.1:0-11613 GCF_037126505.1 Paraburkholderia bengalensis | reverse complement strand
GCCCGCTTTCTTTGCTTACTTTCTTTGCGGCGGCAAAGAAAGTAAGTGCCGCCCCGCACAGGGGTAACGCCTGCGCCGCGAGGCGCTATCGCGGATGCCAGCGAAAACGGCAAGCACACAACAAAAAGCGCTCACGCCGCGAGGCGCCATCGGGGATGCCCGCGAAAACGGCACGCACACAACAAAAACACCCGCGCCGCCCAGGCGCCCCTCCAGCGTCGCAGACAAAAAACCAACCCTCACCGATCGCGCCTCTCGATCATAGCCGCGGCGCGCGGCTCATCCGCCCCGTGTTGCTTTTCGATCCAGTTGCGCCGCTCCTCGCGCGGCGTCACGCCAAAGCGCTCGCGGTACGCATTGGAAAAATGCGCGGCAGACGAAAACCCGCACGCCAGACTGATCTGGACGACTGACTTGCTCGTGCGCTGCAACTGCGTGCGCGCCTTCGCGAGCCGCAAGCCCAGGTAGTACTTCGACGGCATCGAACCAAGATACTGGCGAAACAGCCGCTCGAGCTGTCGGCGCGACACGCCGACCAGACCCGCGATTTCATCCGAGGTCAGCGGGTCTTCGATGTTCGCCTCCATCAGCAGCAATGCATCGTTCAGACGCGGATGCCGCTCGCCCGGCGCCGTCACAAACGGAATGCGCTGGCGCTCTTCGCCCGCGCGCAACGTGCCCACGCCCATCGTGTCCGCGATACGCTCGGCAAGCTCTGGGCCGTGATCGCGGCCAATCATCGCCAGCATGAAGTCGACGGTTGCCTGGCCGCCGGCGCAGGTCGCGCGGTCGCGGTCGATCTCGAAGATCTGCTGCGTGACGATCGTGCGCTCGAACTGCTCGGTGAACTGCTGATACGTCTCCCAGTTCACGCTCACGCGATAGCCCGACAGTTGTCCCGCCATCGCGAGCCACCAGACGCCGTGATGGATGCCCGTCACGAGCGGCGTGCGCTGGCCCACGCGCGAAAGGCTCGCGAGAAACAGCCGGTAGTCTGCGAACTGCTGAAAGCGCTCGCTGATGACGATCAGCCAGTCGCATGAGACGGCATCGCCGAATGCGGTATCGGCGGGCCATTGCGCGCCGCCCGCGAGCGGCACGGGGCGGCCGTCCCACGAGCAGACCTGCCAGCGATACAGCGCGCGGCCGTCGATTTCGTTGGCGAGATTCAGCGCGTCGACGACAGGGCCGACGCCCGACATCGACACAGGCGGCAACGCGACGATCGCGACCTGGGTCGTGCGCGCGGGACTGGACGACGGACGAGGCATCGACGTGTGTTGCCGTGTTACTTGAGGCTGCCCGACAGGAACTGCTTCAGACGCTCGCTCTTCGGCGACACGAGCACTTCCGACGGCACGCCCTCTTCTTCCGTGCGGCCCTGATGCAGGAACATCACATGGTTCGACACGTTGCGCGCAAAGCCCATTTCGTGCGTGACGACGATCATCGTGCGGCCTTCTTCGGCGAGCTTCTGCATCACCTTCAGCACTTCGCCGACAAGCTCGGGGTCGAGCGCCGACGTCGGCTCGTCGAACAGCATCACGTCGGGATTCATCGCCAGTGCGCGCGCGATGGCAACGCGCTGCTGCTGGCCGCCCGACAGATGCGACGGATACTGCTTCTCCACGCGCGGCGCGAGGCCCACTTTCTCGAGGTATTCGCGCGCACGGTCTTCCGCTTCCTTGCGCGGCACGCCGAGCACATGAATGGGCGCCTCGACCACGTTTTCCAGCACGTTCATGTGTGCCCACAGGTTGAAGTGCTGAAACACCATCGCGAGCTTGGTGCGGATGCGCTGCAACTGCTTGTGATCGGCGACTTCGAAATTGCCGTGGCGATCGGGCTTCGTGCGCACTGCTTCGCCGTCGACGATAATCTGTCCGGCGTTCGGCCGCTCGAGAAAGTTGATGCAGCGCAGGAACGTGCTCTTGCCCGACCCGCTCGCGCCGATGATGCTGATCACGTCGCCCTTGTTCGCGTTCAGCGAGACGCCCTTGAGCACTTCGTTATCGCCGTAGCGCTTGTGGATGTCCTGCACGGCGAGCTTGCAGGCTTCCGTTTGAGTCGTGTGGAGCACGATGCTCTCCTCGAATGAAGGCGGATGAAACGGATGCTTCGATGCGCTGCGGCGATCAATGCCGGCGCACGGCCAGATACGCGAGCCAGTGACGCTCCGCGCGCCGGAACAACGCGACCAGCGCGAACGATACAACAAGATAGATCAGCGCAGCGAGCCCAAACGCCTCGAACGAGCGATAGGTTGCCGAGTTCGCATCGCGCGCGACCTTCAGCACGTCGGGCACGGTGGCCGTGAAGGCGACGGTGGTCGCGTGCAGCATCAGGATCACTTCGTTACTGTACAACGGCAGCGCGCGGCGCAGCGCGGACGGTATCACAATGCGCCGGTACATCGTGAACCAGTTCATGCCGTAGGCGCGCGCGGCTTCGACTTCGCCATGCGGCGTCGCGCGAATCGCCCCCGCGAAGATCTCCGTCGTGTACGCGCACGTGTTCAACGCGAACGCAAGGATCGCGCAATGAAAGCCGCTGCGGAAGAACGCATCGAGCAGCGCATGCGAGCGCACGAACTCGAGGCTGTACATGCCTGTGTAGATCAGCAGCAACTGCACGTAGAGTGGCGTGCCGCGAAATACGTACGTGTAGAGGCGCACGGGCGTCGACAGCCAGCGCTTCTTCGATACGCGCGCGACGGCGAGCGGTATCGACGTCACGAAGCCGATGCCGATGGAAGCGACCAGCAGCCACAGCGTGACGGCAAGACCCGAGATGCGCTGGCCGTCCCAGTAGAGAAACGCGCGCCAGAACTGGTTGAGGATGTCGATCATGTCGTCTGTCCGTTCGTTGCAGAAGTCGGGGCCATCAAAGCTCGGCGTGCCGCACGCCGATCGAATAGCGCTTCTCCAGCCAGATCAGCACGAGGTTCGAGACAGTGGTGATGGCCAGATAGATCGCCGCCGCGACGAGGATGAAGAAGAACATGTTGAATGTGCTCTTTCCCGCGTCCTGCGCGGCCTTCACCACATCGGCGAGACCGATGATCGACACCAGCGCCGTCGCCTTGACGAGCACCTGCCAGTTGTTGCCGATGCCGGGCAGCGCGAAGCGCATCATCTGCGGAAAGAGGATGCGCGCGAACACCCGCGCGCCGCTCATGCCGTACGCGGCGCCCGCCTCGAGCTGGCCGCGCGGCACGGCGAGAAACGCGCCGCGAAACGTCTCGGTGAAGTACGCGCCGTAGATGAAGCCGAGCGTCAGCACGCCCGCGACGAAAGGATCGATGTCGAATTGCGGCAGATCGAGCGCGTCGGTCAGATCGTTGACAGCGATCTGGATGCTATAGAACAGCAGCAGCATCAGCACGAGATCGGGCACCGAGCGGATCAGCGTCGTGTAGCCCGTTGCGATCGCGCGCAGCGGACGGTTGAACGACAGCTTCGCTGCTGCGCCGAGCAAACCCAGCACGACGGCCGTCGCGAGTGAAAGAACCGACAGTTCGATCGTCTTGATCGTGCCGTCGAGTAGCACCGGGCCAAAGCCGTAGAGGAACACGTGAGTCTCCTGTCCGATGCGAAGCGGTCGGCGGGAGCGGCGCGTGACCGCCTGCTCCCATCCCACGCCAAGCCGGGTTGTTCGAAAAGCCGCTCGGGCTGCGGCATGGCGCGGATACTCGCAAGCAAAAATAATTTCCTCAATCCAGGGCGCGCGGTTATTGTGCGACGCAACATCCCCGGCCGCAGCCCGCGCGAGGCGTGCCTCCCCCGCTTTCAGAAGGCGCCAACCGATTTGTAAGACCTCGCCGGCCACGCGCCGCCTGCCGCGAATTCGCAAGTTTCGGGTCGCTTTTTCGATAGACGCGAGAGGCCGTCGAAACTCTCGCAAACCCGCGCCGATTGGGGCTTTCCCCGAAAGACAAGGCGCACCGATGCTGCCAGGCGCGTGCCGTCGACGCCGCTTCAACGTCAGGTTTCAGGTCTGCTTCCAGGTCTGCGTTGTGACCCTCGCGTTAGACTTGCCGCTGCCCTCGCCGCCTTTCACAGGATCGCCGCATGCCACTGCGCCCCGACCCCGCCACGCTCGACGCCTACACGCGCGACGCCGCGCGCTACTCGCGCGAATGGCTCGACCAGCCGCCGCCCGACGACATGTACGCCCTGTGGGAAACGCACCTGCTGCCGGCAGGCAAGACGGCCGATATCGGCTGCGGAAACGGTCGCGACACCGCCTGGCTCGCGGACCATGGCTATCGCGTAACGGGCTTCGATGCGTCGCAGGGACTGCTCGACCAGGCGCGGCGGCTATATCCGCGGATCGCGTTTCGTCAGGCCACACTGCCGTCGCTTGCCGAAATCGACGAGCAGTTCGACAACGTCGTGTGCGAGACCGTGCTGATGCACCTGCCAAGCGACGCCATCACGGATGCGATCGACAACCTCGTGCGCATCCTGCGGCCAAGCGGCATGCTGTATCTGTCATGGCGTGTGACGCAAGGCGCGAACGCGCGCCAGGCGGACGGGCGTCTCTATTCGGCGTTCGAGCCGTCGCTCGTCACCGACGCGCTCGCCGATTGCCTGATCCTGTTCGTCGACGACACGACGAGCGCGAGCTCCGGCAAGCGCGTGTGCCGCATCATCGCGGCGAAGCGCAGCGAAGGCTGATGGCGCACGGCCCTCGCCGCGCGCTCAATCGATACCGAGACACACGCGGATCGCGGGCAGCATCGCCTCGACGGCGGCACGCCCTTCGGCGATGGCAGGCGCCGCGCGATGGAAGTCGAAGATGCCCATGCCGCCCAGACGCGGCTGGATCAGGATGTCGGCCGGTTCGCCCGCAAGGCGGCTGCGCGTGATCCGCACTTGCATGATGTCGATGCTTTGCGCGATCGAACTCAACATCGAAGGCACGCGCGCGCTCGGCGCGGGCGGCACGCGCACGTCGCGCGAATAGTGTTCCGGCGACGGCTGCAGCCAGCCCGGAAACGGCTTGCCGTTGCGCCGCAGCAGCAACGGCGGTGCCGGCGTTGCGATCTCGGGCGGCGGCGCGTTCGGGTCGAGCAGCGCGGACGCAGCGGTGGAACCCGCCGCGGCCCCGTTCGCCGCCGGATCGAGCGCCGAATCGAGCGCTGCGCCGAGCGCTGCATCGAGTGGTTCGCCTGCCGTTTCTTCCACAGGCACGGGCGGCAGATCGACGACGGCGCCGCCGAAATCGCGGCCATTCAGAATGTCGTTGTTCAGATCGACGGCGATCACGCAGTCCGCTCGCATGCCGCGCGCAGCCGACACGGGCACGGGGTTCGACAGCCCGCCGTCGACGAGCCACACGCCGTCGTGCAGCACGGGCGTGAAGATGCCGGGAATCGCAATGGATGCGCGCACGGCGTCCACCACGCCGCCGTCCTGCAGCCAGGTCTCGCGGCCCGAATCGAGTTCCGTCGCGACAGCTGCGAATGGCATGCGCAACTGGCTGATGTCGCGCCCATTGAAGCGGTTCGCAAACACCTGGATGACTTTCTTGCCGCCGAGCAATCCGCCCGAAAAGCGCAGATCGAGCAGACGCACGACGGATTGCCACGTGAGGCCGCACACCCACTCTTCGAGCCAGTCGAGATCGCCATTGGCATAGACGGCGCCGACCAGCGCGCCGATCGACGTGCCCGCGACGATGTCCGGCTTGATGCCCGCATCGTGCAGCGCGCGAATCGCACCGATATGCGCCCAACCCCGCGCAGCGCCCCCGCCGAGCACGAGACCGATGCGCCTGTATCGCCTTCGCGTGGACATTGCGTGGTTTGCTCCCCTGTTTGCAGGCGTTTTCTGATTCGACCGCGTGTGTATGCGCGTCAGCACCGACGCGCTTGCCGCGTGATGATGGGCGTCAGTGACCGCGAATCACGTCGGAGCGCGAAGTCGTGTAGACGATGTGATTGACGTCGAAATGCACGTTGAAAAAGCCCTCCTGCGTGACGCCGCCCTCGCGCCATTTCCAGCTCCACACCGTCTCCGGCTTGAGCGGATAGACGGCGACCTCGCCCGGCTTGCCGAGCAGACGCCGCACTTCGTCTTCCGTCATGCCGGAGCGGATCTTCGCGAAGTTCGCGGCCGTCAGCACCTGCGTGATGGACTGCAGGACGCCGTCCGGCCCGATATCGACCATGTACGTGTTCAGACCTTGCGGCCCGCGCGGATATTCGAGCCGCTTCGACCCATCGGTGAAATTGCGCTCGGTTTCGGGCTTGCCCATCTGGTCGCGAATTTGCGCTTCCGTCGTGACGCCCGGCGTCAGCCCCTTCAGCAGCAGCGCATCGGGTTTGACGGCGTTGAAAAACTCTTTCAGCTTTTGCACGGCTTGCTCGTTCTGCTGTTGGTCGCAGCCCCCGAGCGCGCACAGCCCGCCCGCGACGGCCACGGAAAGCATCAAGTTGCGCAACGATGTGCGGATAACCATCTTCAATGTCATGCGTTAAAAGACCCGGTGAACGAGACAAAGCATAACCCGGTCGATGGCCGGACCGCGAAACCCGCCCGCACAGATGTGTTTGGAAAGTTAAAGAATTGCTACGCGAGGTTTCGGATGCCAGCAGAAAAGAGAAAGCACCACGATGACGGGAATGCGCGCCGCGAGCGCGGCAACGATGTAAGCGAAAAGGCGGGACACGGACGCTAGCGTTTCGGCCAGAAGCCGCGCGTGCTTCTGGCCGTGACGCGATTTTTAACCACTATGGATGGCGACCGCATACGGCCGCCGTTGGTCCCTCGACTGTCCTGCAAGTGCTGACAATCTAGCGTCAGCGCTCAAAATACGCGAGAGCGCGTTTACACCGAATCGGCTGACAAATCGCTTGCCAGACGCGCTTGCCAACCAGTGCGCGGCAGGTGCGCACGCGACTGCCAACCGGCTCGACGGCGCACACGCCGGCGCCCGGCTGACCCGGCCGGCCCGGTTCGTCCGGATGTGCGCTGCGTAGCCGACCTACGCGTGACGTGACGGGCCGACCGGCGTCGAGGTCCGTGGAGGCCGCCGCCTCGTCGCGGATCATGGGGACTCGCACCGCGGGCGGCGACGCTTGCACATTAACGCGCGCGCACGCGACGTTCTGTGCGAGGGCACACGCAGCGCGGCGTCGGGCAGGCGTCGCGACGCATTTCGAGCCCTGTTTTCAGGGGCTTTTCTGTGTCGGCGCCAGAGCGCGCCAGCATCGGCGCAACGGCGACCCTGCTGCCGTCAGGGGCATGATCAGGCCGCCAGCACGAACGCAGGGGCTACGGCACAATCCGTTTTTGCCCATACCGAGCCGGCCCGCGCCCCGCCCTTGCACAGAACGGCGGTCGATGGTTGGCCGCACATCCATTGCCATGATTCCTTTTTCGGTCCTCGATCTTTCCCCCATCACGGCAGGCGCCACGGCAGCCGACGCGTTTCGCAACACGCTCGATCTCGCGCAGCACGCCGAGCAATGGGGCTACCAGCGCTACTGGCTCGCCGAGCACCACAACATGACGGGCATCGCGAGCGCGGCGACATCCGTCGTGATCGGGCACGTGGCGGGGGGCACGAAAACGATCCGCGTCGGCTCGGGCGGCGTGATGCTGCCGAACCATGCGCCGCTCGTGATCGCCGAGCAGTTCGGCACGCTGGCTTCGCTGTATCCGGGGCGTATCGATCTGGGCCTCGGACGTGCGCCCGGCACCGATCAGACCACGGCGCGCGCGCTGCGGCGCGACCTGCACGGCAGCGCCGATTCGTTTCCCGACGACGTCGTCGAGCTGCAGCGCTATTTCGCCGAACCCGTGCCGGGCCAGCGCGTGCGCGCCGTGCCGGGCGCGGGTCTGAACGTGCCGTTGTGGCTGCTGGGTTCGAGCCTGTTCAGCGCGCAGCTGGCGGCGGCGCTCGGGCTGCCGTTCGCGTTCGCGTCACACTTCGCGCCCGATTACATGATGCAGGCGCTGCACGTGTACCGCACGCAGTTCCGCGCATCGGAAACGCTCGACAAGCCGTACGCGATGGTCGGCGTCAATCTGTTCGCCGCGGACACCGACGACGAAGCGCGGCGCCTGTTCACGTCGCTGCAGCAGCAGTTCATCAACTTGCGGCGCGGCACGCCGGGCCCGCTGCAGCCGCCCGTCGACCGGGTGGCGGCATCGGAGATGGAGATGAGCGGCGTCCAGCATTCGCTCGCGTGCTCGGTGATCGGCGATCGCGACACGGTCCGCGACCGCCTGCGCTCGATCATCGCGCAGACGGGCGCCAACGAGCTGATGCTGACCGCGCAGATCTACGATCACGCGGCGCGGCTGCGGTCGTTCGAGATCGGCGCTCAGGTGCGCGACGAGTTGCGCGCCTGACCTGTACGCATGACACAGGCGTCCGATTTGGCGTGCCTGACCTGCGCGCCGATCCCGCAAAAACAGCCGTCAAACCGGCGCCGATGAAAGCGCAACGGAACGGCGCAAACACACGCACATGCCGCCTGCGCTTTCGTCGCACGCAATCGCACGCGAGCGCACGCCCGAACACCGTAGCGCGCCATCAATGGCCAGCGGGCAACGCCGCCAGCCCATCGAGCAGCGCCTTGTGAAACGCCTGCGGGTCCTGCATCTGCGGCGCGTGGCCGAGTTCGGCGAACTCGACCAGCGTCGCGTGCGGAATCGCCTTCGCGGCGGCGCGGCCCAGTTCGGGGTAATGGCCAAGCTGCGCACGCACGTCGGGCGGCGCCGCATCCTTGCCGATCGCGGTGGTGTCTTTCTGACCGATCAGCAGCAGCGTCGGCATGCTCACCTGCCCCAGCTCATAAAAAACAGGCTGCGTGTAGATCATGTCGTAGAGCAGCGCCGAATCCCACGCCACTTCCTTCTTGCCGGGCCCGCGATACATCCCCGCCAGCATCTGCACCCATGGCTCGAAATCGCTGCGCCATTGGCCTGAGTAATAGGTCGCCTGTTCGTAGCGGCGGATGCCGCCCGCGGTCGTCTTCAGCTCGCGCTCGTACCATTGATCGACGGAGAGCGACGGCACGCCCTTCGCTTTCCAGTCTTCCAGCCCGATCGGGTTGACGAGCACGAGTTGCTGGGTCGCCTCCGGATACATCAGCGCATAGCGGACGGCGAGCATGCCGCCCGTCGAATGGCCAACGATGGTCGCCTGCTTCACGCCAATCGATTCGAGCAGCGCATGTGTGTTGCGCGCGAGCTGCTGGAAGCTGAACTGATAGCGCTGCGGCTTGCTGGACTTGCAAAAGCCGATCTGGTCGGGCGCGATCACCCGATAACCCGCCGCCGTCAGCCGCCCGATCGTCCCCTCCCATGTCGCAGCGCAGAAATTCTTGCCGTGCAGCAGCACGACGGTCCGGCCATTCGGATGCTCGGGCGCGATGTCCATATAGGACATATGCAGCTGCTCGCCTTGCGACGCGAACTCGAACTGATGCACGGGCGCGGGATAGGTGAAGCCTTGCAGTTCGGGGCCGTACGCGGGGCCGTCGTCGCCGGGAGGGTTCGCCGGCGCCGCAGAGGACGCAGCGACATCCGTGGCACCGACGGCAGATGCGTTCGATCCGAACGCGGCGAGACAGACGGATACGGCAAGGGCGGCGAGCGAACGAAATCTCATGGGCAGTCAGTGGGCGGCAAAGAAAGGTGACGGGAAGCGGACACGAGCGGCCACAGCAGGCAGACGCGCGAAGGCACGCGAAGTGCGCGCAGGCCCATCATGATGCCCGCGTCGCGCCGGCTTTGCAGCGGCGCACGCACGCGACGCTCGCCACGGTTGCATGCACTTGCCGGACGCCGCTCGAAGTCGGCGCAAGCCGCGCAAAAGCGCTGCACAATCCGCCAAGCAGAGCGGCAGCGGCACAAATTGCACGGCCAGCGTGCATGACGCAGTGCAACGCAGCTGTTTTGACCTGACGCGCCGCCGCCCATCGGACAAGGCGGAGAAGGAATGTGGCATGGCGAACGTCGCCTGTTGCGCGCTGCATGCGCATGGTCCAGACTAATCGCTGGCCGGGATGAACCGGCATCGCATGTGCCAGCTAAAGCACAGAACCAGCGGGCACCGGGACGACAGACACACGCATCCAGCCGCAAGCCGTCGCGGACACAAGCACGGGCTCACGACAACAACGCGCAGCGTCACACACAGAACAACAGACCGCCGGGGTACAGCAAAAGCTTCCACCAGGGCTCACCTACATAACGAAGGAGACGCACATGGATACGCCGGCAAGCCTGAACGATCTGCAGCACACCACTCTGGCCATCGTCCTCGCGGGCGGACGCGGCACTCGCCTCGGGCCGCTCACGAACAAGCGCGTCAAACCTGCCGTCCACTTCGGCGGAAAGTACCGGATCATCGATTTCGCGCTGTCCAACTGCCTCAATTCGGGCATCCGCCGCATCGCCGTCGTCACGCAGTACAAGGCCCACTCGCTCCTGCGTCACGTGCAGCGCGGCTGGGGCTTCCTGCGCGGCGAGTTCAACGAGTTCATCGACCTGTGGCCCGCCCAGCAGCGCGTCGAAGGCGCGCACTGGTATCGCGGCACAGCCGACGCCGTGTTCCAGAACCTCGACATCATCCGTTCGATCCGCCCGAAATACGTCGTCGTGCTGGCGGGCGACCACATCTACAAGATGGACTACACGCGCATGGTGATGGACCACGTCGAGTCGGGCGCGGACTGCACGGTCGGCTGCATCGAGGTGCCGCGCATGGACGCCGTCGCGTTCGGTGTGATGCACGTCGACGAACAGCGCCGCGTGACGGGTTTCGTCGAAAAGCCCGCCGATCCGCCCGCGATGCCCGGACGCCCCGACATCGCGCTCGCCAGCATGGGCATCTACGTGTTCAGCGCCGACTACCTGTACTCGCTGCTGGAGGAAAACATCAGCAGCGTCGCCACCGATCACGACTTCGGCAAGGACATCATTCCGCGCGTGGTCACCTCGGGGACGGCCATCGCGCATCCGTTCAGCATGTCGTGCGTATCGTCGGACCCGAGCGTCGAGCCGTACTGGCGCGACGTCGGCACGATCGACGCGTACTGGGCCGCGAATCTCGACCTTGCTTCGACGATTCCCGCGCTCGACCTGTACGACCGCAACTGGCCGATCTGGACGCATCAGGAGCAGTTGCCGCCCGCCAAGTTCGTGCGCGATCTGAACGGCCTTCAGGGCACGGGCACCAACATGATTGTGTGCGGCGGCTGCGTGATCTCCGGCTCGCAGATTTCGCGCTCGGTGCTGTCGTCGAATGTGGTCGTGAATTCGTTCTGTAACATCGCTGAGGCAGTCTTGTTGCCGCAGGTGTCGATCGGCGCGAGTTGCCGCCTGCGCAAGGTCGTGATCGACCGCGGCTGCCAGATTCCCGACGGCACCGTGATCGGCGAAGACCCCGTGCGCGATGGCGAACGCTTTTACCGGACGGACAGCGGCGTCGTGCTGGTGACGGCCGAGGCGCTCAAGCGGCAGGCAGCGGCCGCGCGTTGAACGGCCCCGCGTGTTTCCCGTAGCGCAAAACTCCGGGTGAAGATCCATCGACTGACCTTTTGCTGTCAGGATCACGGAAACACGGCGGCACGTCTTTTCCCCTTCGCGGCTG
>NZ_JACFYJ010000160.1:0-12258 GCF_037126505.1 Paraburkholderia bengalensis | reverse complement strand
GATAGAGAGAATGTGTGGGCTCATCACCTCGCCTACTCGCACAGTGATTGGCGACGTTCCGGTGCAAACCGACTGCAGTACGATGTCCCGATCGGTCAGGACACCGAGTATGTGGCCTGAGCCGCCCCCTTCCGATACGACGAGTGCACCGACATGCTGGTCTCGCATCTGCACGGCCGCCTCCTGCAGACTGCAGGTCGCCGGAATATGGACCACCCCGTGACTATGGAACTCACTGACTTTCATGGCAAAACTCCTGGGACTCGCGACACCGTCGTTGAAAACACAAGACGCATCGCGAATCGAATCCGTACCTCGTTGCACGCGGCCCGGCGACCGATAGCTATCAGTCGTATGTGGCTGGCATCTTTCGTCTGGGCGTATCTTCGGCATGCTCCCGTTACGAGACTGCGTAATGATTGGCCTACTGACAGAAATGCATGAATTGCGCAGCGTGTGCTTCTTCGCTGTCGCGCTTATCGGATGAACTATCTTCGATGACTGGCGACGACCCGACTTGACCGAAGTCAATGGACTCCTATCTCGTCTCCGAGCTTTTCCCGCGACGCATCAGAACCTGCGGCAGAGCCTGCGCGACTATGAAGCAAGCACGTACTGCAGTGTCCAACGGCGGCGCAGAAACTCGATAGTGTTCTGATTGAGCCTTGGGAACCCTGTTCTGCGCACTTGATCGCAGGCGTCGAAGTCGAGCGGACGCTAAAGCGTGCAGCGTCGCTTGCTCACGGGCAGCCGCACGGTCCCGATGGGGCGACGTCGGCACCGACCGAGGACGTATTACGCATGCGCTAAACCTGTGATTTCATGAGCGCCACGGCGATTGCAAGGATATGCACTCGACGAACCTCAACACGAGGACGTAGCCAATCCGTTGACTGAACTCGCTGACGTCACGCAAGTGCAAGTGCAAGTGCAGACATAGGGCGGCGCTTGACACACATCAATCCTTCGGCGCACGCGAAACGTATTCTAGTTTCATCATGAGACATGTAAGCGTTCTGGAGGTGTCATGTTAAAAAGCGCAGCAGTTGTTGGCCTCTTGATGCTTCCCGGTGCTTTTTTCGTTCTCGGCCTCGCCTGCATTCATCCACGCCTTCGCAGGCAGCTCGTCGGCCTGAGCGGTCTATCTACTCCATTGACCAGGGCGGGTCATGCGTATGCGGCGATCAGGGCAAGGCTTCCGTCGCATAGCGCTCATCCCGCCCGGGAGCCTGAGATGTGACTACGTATAGGTGGCGCCATAGACGCCCAGTCGTTATTGCGTCGGCGCCTTCCACACCGGGCACATGCCTCGTGAACCATGATGCGCGCAGATACGACAGACATTGACGGGGCCGAGCTACCTGCTGCAGCTATTGATTCAACAAAGGTTCGAACGTTACCCGAAATGTTCGAGCTGGCCTGCGCGCGTTACGCGAGTCGGCCAGCGTTCAGTTCTTTCAACCATACGATCGAATATCGGCACATTGCACGATACGTGCACCACTTCTCGCGCTTTCTCATCGACGAATTCAGACTTGAACCGTCCGCTCGCGTGGCACTCGTCTTGCCGAACGGCTTGCCCTACGTTGTCGCTTTTTTTTGGCGTGCTCGACGCCGGGCTCGTCGTCGCGAACGTCAACCGCATGGCGACACCCCGTGAGATTCAGATCCAGCTATCGACAGCCGTTTCAGCGATCGTCATACTGGAGAATTTCGCCTATAAGCTCGACGATGTTCACTCCGCCGACGAGTCCGCGAAATTACGCAAACCCTTGGGGCGGAAGGCAGCCGGAGTCGAACCGACCAGGGAGTGGCTGACACCCCCTACTGGGTTTGAAGCCCAGCCGCACCACCAGATACGAATGCCTTCCGTACTCCTCACGCTCGATGCACAATCATGCGTCGATGTCCCACTCAAAACAACAACGCGACCATCGCGTGCCCGATCATCGCTAGCACGCATTTGCGTCATTATCGGACGCTGCAGCAACCGGCTGCTTCATGACATCGTCCGCTTCACACACGAGCGTCTGATGCAACTGCGAATCGGGCCTCAACCAATGCATGTCGCGCTGAAAGCGCGTATAGCCGATGCGATCGAAAAACTCGAGAATCTGAATGGCGCGCTTGCGTCCCAGACCCGTTGCATCACGAAACGCCGACGCGCCCAGCGCACCACCTTGCCTGTTCGCCAGCGCTGCGGCGAGTCGCGCGAGCCCATGCATCACATCGCGGTGATAAAACAGATCGCGGACGACCTGATACACATCGCCTTGGCGCGCGAGCTTGCGCAATACCTGGCGCACGGCATCTTCCGCGTGCGCCGTGATCCCTGCAAGCTCGCGCACCCACGGCGGATCATACCCCCCTTGCTGCAGCAGCGGCAGCAACGTGTCCGCGACACGTTGTTCATTCGGATCGAGCGATACCGAGTGCGCGGGCAAATGCAGCCACGGTCCGCTTCGCGCCACCAGGCCATCGTCGACGAGCGAATCGATCAGCGCCCGCCACATCGCGTCCGACATCAAAGGCGCCGCGATGCGCCGCAACCGCGCGGCATCCGGCCCGAGTTCATCGGGCGAGCGCGCGTGATACTGATCGAGCGCGCCCACCACGACCGAGCGCAGACGCGCCCAATGCCGGCCGAGCACGAGCACGGCATCGCCTGCCGCCTTGCCGTGCAGCGCAATGGTTTCGACATCGATGGCATCGGCGGACAGATTCAATGCGTCGGCGGGCAGGCCCGTGAGCCGCATCAGCATCGAACGCGCGATGCCGTGCGGCGCTTCGTCGAGCAACGGGCCCAGGCGGCCATCGTCGAGCCATATTCGCAGCGCGTCGAGCCACGCGCGGCGCCCGGCCGTCCTGCGCTTGCGCGGCGGGCCGAACGGATCGAGCACGCGTCCGCCGCCGACCGTGCGCGTCGCCTGCGCATTGCGCACGATAAAGCGGTCGCCCGGCAGCGCGCATACGGGTGCATCGAACACCAGTTGCACGCGCGCCGTGCGCCCCGCGGCGAGCGTGTCGCCTTCGAGCAGCGCCACGTGCGCGACGCGATGTAGCGTGCCGATATGCACATGCAGCGGCGCCCAATGCTGCAGCGTGAGGTCCGCGTCGGCGAGCAGCGTCAGTTCGACGTCGAGCCGCTCGCTCGCCTGCGCGAGCCGCTCATCGACGATCCAGTCGCCGCGCGAGACGTCGTCTTTGTCGATGCCCGCAAGATTCAACGCGCAGCGCTGGCCCGCGCGCCCCGTTTGCGCTGCGCGGTTTTGCGCATGGATGCTGCGCACCCGCACGGCTTCGCGGGTCTGTTCGATCATCAGCGTGTCGCCCGTCGCGACGCGTCCGGCGAACACGGCGCCCGTCACGATCGTGCCCTGGCCCGCGAGCGTGAACACGCGATCCACGGCAAGACGAAAGAGTCCGTCGTCGCGCCGCGCCTGCCACGCGAGCGCCGCGTCGCGAAGATGTCGCGACAGCGCGCGCACGCCCGGATCATCGGGCTCGGTGGCATTCGTTTCGAATAACGGCGCCGCGCCGAATGCCGTCGACGCGAGCCATGCTTGAATCTCGCCGCGCACCTGCGCGATGCGCGCCGTTTCGACGCAGTCGGTTTTCGTCAGCGCGATCGCGCCGCGCTCGACATCGAGCAGTTGCAGGATCGCGAGATGCTCGCGCGTTTGCGGCATGATGCCGTCGTCGGCGGCGATCACGAGCAGCGCGTAGTCGATCCCGCATGCGCCCGCCGCCATCGTGTGCACGAGCTTTTCGTGGCCCGGCACGTCGATCAGGCCGAGCACGTCGCCGTTTTCCAGCGGCGTGTAGGCGTAGCCCAGCTCGATCGAAATGCCGCGCGCCTTCTCTTCCTTCAGGCGGTCGGTGTCGACGCCCGTCAGCGCGCGCACCAAGGTCGTCTTGCCGTGATCGATATGGCCCGCCGTGCCGACGATCATAGGCGCAGCTCCGCGCACTGCGCCGCGAACGCGGCTTCGTCGGCGGCTTCGAGACAACGCAGATCGAGATGTAGCGCGTCGTCGGCGATACGTCCGATCACCGGGCGCGGCAACGCGCGCAACGCCGCTTCGAGCTTCATCAGCGCGCGGCCGCCGCGCTTGCCCGCCGCGTTGCGCACGACCAGTCCGTAACCCGGCAAGCGATCGACAGGCAACGCGCCGCTGCCGATCTGGCTCGACATCGGTTCGGCCGTCACGCAATACGCGCCGCCTAGCGCGCGCTGCATCGGCTCCTGCAAACGTAGCGCCTGCACGTGCATGTCGGTGGCGG
Organism: Paraburkholderia bengalensis; assembly: GCF_037126505.1. Lineage (NCBI taxonomy): Bacteria > Pseudomonadati > Pseudomonadota > Betaproteobacteria > Burkholderiales > Burkholderiaceae > Paraburkholderia > Paraburkholderia bengalensis. The sequence goes on along the minus strand of NZ_JACFYJ010000160.1, from coordinate 7,974 downwards.
GACGCGTCAGCAGACGCAAGGTGGTCAGCCGATCGCGCAACAGCTCAGGCGCACGATACAGCCGCAGCACGGGTTCGAGCGCCGCGAGCGTGAGCTTGCCGACGCGCAGCGCGCGCTTCAACGGATGCTTCCTGATCTTGCGGACCAGTTCCGCGCGGCCGACGATCAGGCCCGCCTGCGGACCGCCCAGCAGCTTGTCGCCGCTGAACGTGACGAGATCGGCCCCGGCTGCAATGCTCTCGCGCACGGTCGGCTCGCGCGGCAAGCCGAACTGCGCGAGATCGACCAGCGTGCCGCTGCCGAGATCGACGGCCATCGGCAAGCCGCGCGCATGCGCAAGCTGCGCGACTTCATCGACGCTCACGCTTTTCGTGAAGCCTTCGATTGCATAGTTGCTGCAATGCACTTTCATCAGCAGCGCAGTGCGCGCGTTGATCGCCTCGTCGTAATCGTTCAGGTGAGTGCGGTTCGTCGTGCCGACTTCGCGCAGCTTCGCGCCCGCGTGCGACATGATGTCGGGAATGCGAAACGCGCCGCCGATCTCGACCAGTTCGCCGCGCGACACGATCACTTCCTTTTTCGACGCCAGCGCCGACAGCGCGAGCAGCACAGCCGCTGCGTTGTTGTTGACGACGGTCGCGGCCTCGGCGCCCGTCAGCTCGCAGATGAGCGGGTCGATCAGATCGTCGCGATCGCCGCGGCTGCCCGTGGCCAGATCGAACTCGAGATTCATGGGACGCGTGAGCGCTTCGATCACCGCGCGCACCGCCTCGTCGGGCAGCAACGCGCGACCGAGGTTCGTATGCAGCACTGTGCCCGTCAGATTGAACACGGCGCGCAGGTGAGGACGCGCTCGCGCGTCGAGTGCGCGCGCTGCGTCGCCGATGAGTTTCGCATCGAACCGCAACGCCGGATCGTATGACGCGCCCGCAAGCAGCTCGCGCCGAAGCGCATCGGCGGCGGCACGGATCGCGTCGACGACTTGCGTGCGGCCATGCTCGCCGATCAAAGCCTGCGCATCCGCCGACGACAGTACACGCTCGACGGCGGGCACGCGCGCAAGCACCGTGTGCGCGTGTTTGCCTGCATCGCGATCCAGATCGTTGCCCGACACTTCGCTCACGCTTGCGTCTCCCCGCGGTTGCAATGACGACGGTCTATTCGTCCGACGGCACTTCCGGCCACAGCAGCGGATTGGGACTGCTGCGCCTGTAGCCCGCTTCGTTCATCAGCAGATCGAGCGTGAGACTCGCGAGATCGTCGGCAAGCGGCTCGAAATCGTAGTCCTTCTCCTGATAGCCGATCTTGCGATATGTATGGCACTCGTCGCACGACTCGGCCTTCAGCGCTTCGCTGCCGCCGTCGATGCCGTGATAGGCGATGCCCTTGGTCGAATCGCAGTTCGTGCACTTGACGCGCACCACATGCCATTCCGTCGAGCACAATCCGCACTGCACGTAGCGATAACCCTGGAACTGCCCGCCCACTCTCACGATGCTAGCGACCGGCTGCGCGCCGCATACGGGGCACGCGCCGGACCTGTCGAGATACGGCACCGCGCGTTGATCGATACGGCTCGCGATGTCCGTCCACACCACCTGCAACGCCGCCGTCACGAACGGCGCCGACGCGGGATCGACTTCGCCGAAGCGCAGCGCGACGATCGCGTCGGCGAGCGCGTCGAGTTCGGCGTCGCGCTTGATCCGCAAGCCGTCAATCACGCGCGCGAGCGGCGGGGTCACGAGTCCTGCTGCTTCGACGCGATCGAGCAGGCGCTGCAGCACGTCGCGCCACAACGGATCGCGCGGCTGCGTCGTGGCGGGCGCAATCGGCATCGAGTGCTGCTGTGCGAGCGCGATGGCTTGCGCCGTAGGCATCGTCGCGCTGATTTGCGCGAGCGTCTGCTGCTGCGCGTCGGCGAGCGCCGCCATCAGCCGGATGTAGCCGCCGATGGGGCTCGCGCCCGCGAGCTGGCGAAGCCGCGCGGCGCGCGTCGAGAACAGCGCGCCGCGCTCCGGCATGCGCAGACGCGGAATGGCCGTTTGATCGAGCGATTCGATCTGGCCGGGGTCCAGAATGCGTTGCACCAATTCAGGTTCCTGCCATTCAGAACATGGATGGCGTCAACAGTAGCAGATATGCCGTTGGCGCGTACGCCCGGCACGCCCGTCACTTGATGCTTTCGCGGAACCACTTCGGATGATGCTTGCGCGCCCAGCCGAGCGTCACCGTGCCGCGCACCATCGCGCCGATGGAACCCTTCACCCATAGCGCCGCATAGATGTGCACGATGATGCTGCAGATCAGCACGAACGCCGCGATCGCGTGGATCAACGCAGCAACACGCACGACTTCGATGGGGAAATAAAACGCGAAATACGCGCGCCAGATGACGATGCCGCTTAACAGCAGCGCCAGCAGGCACAGCACCAGAACGAAGAACAGCAGCTTCTGCCCGGCGTTGTATTTGCCGATTTCGGGCAGCCGGTCCTCGCGGTTCGTCAGCACGTCGTTGATCTGGCGCAGCCATTGCACGTCGTCGGCGTCCAGATAGTTGTGATGCCAGAACCGCAGCGCAAGAATCATGAACGATACGAACATCACGAGACCGATGAACGGGTGCAAGATGCGCGTCCATTGTCCGCCGCCGAACAGCGCGCTTAGCCAGAACATCGACGGATGAAACATCGCAAGGCCGGACAATGCGAGCAGCACGAACGTGATCGCCGTGATCCAGTGATTCGAGCGCTCGTTCGGCGTGTAGCGCTCGATCAGTTCCGGGTTCTCATGCCTAAAGTCTTTCATCTGACGGCTCCTCGGGCTTGGGCTCGCGCCGTTCGCGGATGTCGCGCGCGGCGTTGCGCGCGGCGTCTTCGTCTTCGTCGGTGACTTCGTTCGGACCGATGCGCGTGTAGTGGAAGAATCCCGCCAGCGCCGTCAGCGCCATCGCCGCGAGCGCAAGCGGCTTCGCCACGCCCTTCCACACGCGCACGAATGGACTGATGTGCGGATCGTCGGGCAGACCGTGATACAGCGACGGCTTATCCGCGTGATGCAGCACGTACATCACGTGCGTGCCGCCCACGCCTTGCGGGTTGTACAGCCCCGCGTTCTCGAAGCCGCGCTCCTTCAGGTCGACGATGCGTTCCTCGGCATGCGCGATCATGTCGACCTTCGTGCCGAATACGATCGCGCCCGTCGGACAGGTCTTCACGCACGCGGGCTCCTGGCCGACGCCGACGCGGTCCGAGCACAGCGTGCATTTATAGACGCGGTGATCCTGCTTCGACAGCCGCGGAATGTTGAACGGACAGCCCGCGATGCAATAGCCGCAGCCGATGCAGTTTTCCTCGTGGAAATCGACGATGCCGTTGGTGTACTGCACAATCGCGCCCGGCGACGGACACGCCTTCAGACAGCCCGGATCTTCGCAATGCATGCAGCCGTCTTTGCGGATCAGCCATTCGAGATCGCCTTTCGGGTTTTCGTACTCGGTGAAGCGCATCACCGTCCACGAATGCTCGGTGAGATCGCGCGGGTTGTCGTAGACGCCCGTGTTGATGCCCACCGTGTCGCGCAGATCGTTCCACTCCATGCATGCCGTCTGGCACGCCTTGCAGCCGATGCACTTGGTCACGTCGATCAGCTTCGCGACGCTGCCCGTCGCGGGCTCGCGCACCGATGTGGGCTGCACGGTCGTGGCGGACAGGCGTCTGATATCGAGCGATTGAAATGCCATCACGCCTCCTATGCCTTCTCGATCTTCACGAGGAACGACTTCGATTCCGGCGTCTGCGAATTTCCATCGCCGACGGGAGGCGTCAACGTGTTGGTGATGTAGCCCGGTTTCGTCAGTCCCTTGAAGCCCCAGTGCAGCGGAATGCCGACGGTCTGCACCTTCTTGCCGTCGATCATCAGCGGCTTGATCCGCTTCGTCACGACGGCGACCGCGATGATGTAGCCGCGCTTGCTGGACACCTTCACGCGGTCGCCCGCCACCACGCCGATCTCCTTCGCGAGGTCTTCGCCAATCTCGACGAACTGCTGCGGCTGCACGATCGAATTCAGACGTGCGTGCTTGGTCCAGAAGTGGAAGTGTTCGGTCAGACGATAGGTCGTGCCCGTGTGCGGAAAATCGGGTGACTTGCCGAGCATCGCGCGATCGTCGGGGAAAATGCGCGCGCCGGGATTGCTGGTTGCAAGCGGATTGTTCGGATGGAACGTGTTGTAGCCGAGCGGCGTTTCGAACGGCTCGTAATGCTCGGGGAACGGCCCATCGTTCATCGCGTCGCGTGCGAAGAAACGCGCCACGCCCTCCGCGTTCATGATGAACGGATTCATGCCGTTCTCAGGCGGCTCGTCGAGCTTGAAGTCGGGAATGTCCGCGCCCGCCCAGCTCGTGCCGTTCCAGGCGATCAGCTTGCGCTTTGGATCGAACGGCTTGCCGTTCAGGTCGCACGATGCGCGGTTGTACAGCACGCGCCGGTTCGCGGGCCACGCCCATGCCCAGCTCAGCGTCTGGCCGATGCCCGTCGGGTCGGAGTTGTCGCGCCGGCCCATCTGGTTGCCCGCCTGGGTCCACGAGCCGCAGAAGATCCAGCAGCCGCATGCCGTGGTGCCATCGTCCTTCAGTTGCGCGAAGCCGGACAACTGCTCGCCCTTCTTCGCCAGCACCCTGGTCGCATCTTTGGGATCGGTCAGATCGGCGAGCGCGCGGCCGTTGTACTCCATCGCGAGCTCGTCGGGCGTCGGGCTTTCGGGGTCCGCGTAAGGCCAGTCGAGCTTCACGATGGGATCGGGATACTTGCCGCCCTGCTCCATGTAAGCCTTGCGTATGCGCAAAAACAGGCCCGACATGATCTCCAGATCGCTGCGCGCTTCGCCGGGCGGCGCCGCGCCTTGCCAGTGCCACTGCAGCACGCGGCTCGAACTGACGAGCGAGCCGCGCTCTTCCGCGAAGCAGTTGGTCGGCAGCCGGAACACTTCCGTCTGGATCTTCGAAGCGTCGACGTCGTTGTACTCGCCGTGGTTCTTCCAGAACTCGGAGGTTTCCGTGGCGAGCGGGTCCATGATGACGAGCCACTTCAGCTTGCCGAGGGCCGCCGACGTCTTCGCCTTGTACGGCGCAGCCGCGAGCGGATTGAAGCCCTGGCAGATGTAGCCCGTCATCTTGCCCTGGTTCATCAGCTCGATGACCTGCAGCAGGTCGTACGCCTTGTCGAGCTTCGGCAGATAGTCGTAGCCCCAGTTGTTCTCGGCCGTTGCTGCCGCGCCCCACCACGACTTCATCAGGCTGACGAAAAACGCGCCGTAGTTGCGGTAATAGCTCAGCTGATTGGGCCGCAACGGCTGCGCGGCGCGCGCCTTGATGTAGGCGCTGTAATCCTGCTCGGCCTCATTGGGCAGCGTCATGTAGCCGGGCAGCGCATTCGACAGCAACCCGAGATCCGTCAGCCCCTGAATGTTCGAGTGCCCGCGCAGCGCATTCATGCCGCCGCCCGCGATGCCGATGTTGCCGAGCAGCAGCTGAACCATCGCGCCCGTGCGGATCATCTGCGCGCCGACGGTGTGCTGCGTCCAGCCCAGCGCATACAGGATGGTGCCCGCGCGGCCTGGCGCCGCCGTCGTCGCCAGCGTTTCGCAGACGTGCAGGAACTTGTCCTTCGGCGTGCCGCAGGTCTTCTCGACCATCTCCGGCGTGTAGCGCGAATAGTGCTGCTTGAGCAGGTTGTACACGCAGCGCGGATGCTGCAGCGTCATGTCGACTTTGGCGTACCCGTCGTCGCCGCGCTCGTAATCCCACGTCGATTTGTCGGTGTACTTGTGCGCGTTCGCGTCGTAGCCGGAATAGATGCCGTCGTTGAACGCGAAGTCTTCGCGAACGATAAACGCGAAGTCCGTGTAGTTCTTCACGTACTCGTGCTGGATCTTGTCGTTCGTCAGCAGATAGTTGATCACGCCGCCGAGAAACGCGATGTCGGTGCCCGTGCGGATCGGCGCATAGAAATCCGCGACGGACGCCGTGCGCGTGAAGCGCGGATCGACGACCATCAGCTTCGCCTTGTTGTGCGCCTTCGCCTCCGTCACCCACTTGAAACCGCACGGGTGCGCCTCGGCCGAATTGCCGCCCATTACCAGAATCACGTCCGCGTTCTTGATGTCGACCCAATGGTTCGTCATCGCACCACGGCCAAACGTCGGGGCAAGACCTGCCACCGTCGGGCCGTGTCAGACACGCGCCTGGTTGTCGAACGCGAGCATCCCCATCGAACGCACGGTCTTGTGCGTCAGATAGCCCACCTCGTTGCTCGCCGCCGACGCCGCCAGCATGCCCGTGGTCAGCCAGCGGTTGACGGTCTTGCCGTCCTCCGTCTTCTCGACGAAGTTCGCGTCGCGGTCCTGCTTCATCAGCTTCGCGATGCGCTCGAGCGCGTCGTCCCACGAAATGCGTTGCCAGTGATCCGAACCCGGCGCGCGGTACTCGGGAAACTTCAGGCGGCTCGGACTGTGAATGAAGTCGATCAGGCTCGCCCCCTTCGGACACAACGTGCCGCGATTGACGGGGTGATCGGGATCGCCTTCGATGTGAATGATGCTTGCGGTCGCGTTCTTCGCGCCGTCGCCGAGGCCATACATCAGGATGCCGCAACCGACGGAGCAATACGGACACGTATTGCGTGTTTCTGTAGTACGAGCCAGTTTGTACTGCCGGACTTCAGCGAGTGCGGGTTCCGGCGAGAAGCCCATCAGGGCAAGACTCGATCCGGCCAGCGTGCTCGCCGTTACCTTCAGGAACTGACGGCGGGACATCTGCAACATGATCGCCTCTCGTTCTAATTGTGGGGAGGGTATAAAAAAGTATAAGTCGATTCCACGGCACTGTAAGAAGACGAGGCTAACGAGCGAGCATCTGTCATGCCTGACGCATCCCGCGTATCGCGCAGGCGGCTAGCTAGATGGGCATGACGCTTGCCTGTTACGATCGTCGGGCGGGCCCGCGGGGTTTTACCGGCATGGCAACGCACGATTGCCGATCAATCGGCGCGTCCGGGCTTCGCGGTTCTGCCACAGATGGCTGTCGGCCACCCCCCTTGTCACGAAGGATCGTCATGGAACTCGATTCACTTTCCGCAGACAAGCTGCAAACGGTCGCGAAGCGGCAGGCGTCATGGGCGATGGGCGCGCTGCGGCAGTTCTCCGAGAATCGGTGCGCCGCGATGGCCGCGAGCATCGCGTTCTATGCCGCGTTCTCGCTCGCGCCGACGCTCGTGATGGTGATCGCCATTTCCGGCTGGTTCTTCGGCGCCGAGGCCGCGCGCGGCGAACTGTTCCGGCAAGTGCACAGCGTGCTCGGCAACGACGCCGCCGCGGCCGTCACGACCATCGTGCAGAACGCGCATCGCAGCGGCGGCGCGGGGGGCATCGCCGCGATCATTTCATTCGTCGCGCTGGCCGTCGGCGCGTCGGCGACGTTCTCGTCGCTCAACAGCGCGCTCAATATCGTCTGGCCGGCCGTCGCGCCTCGCACGTCGAGCGTAATCGCGCTGGTGCGCGTGCGCCTGATTTCGTTCGGACTCGTGCTCGGGGTCGCGTTTTTGCTGATCGTGTCGCTGGTGCTCGACACCGCGATCACCTTCATCGGCAACTGGATCTGGGGCAACTCGCCCTATGTCGTGATCGGCAATCTGCTGCAACTGGCGATCGGCTGGTTCGTGCTCGCGTTCGCGTTCGCCGCGCTGCTCAAGTTTCTGCCCGACGCCCCCGTGCGCTGGCGCGATGCGCTGGTCGGCGGCGCGGTCGCGGCGGCGCTGTTCTCGGCCGGCAAGAAGCTGTTCGCGCTGTATCTCGCGCATGCGGGAATGGCCAACTCGTTCGGCGCGGCGGGCTCGCTCGCCGTGCTGCTGATGTGGCTGTACTTCTCGGCGCTCGTGCTGCTGCTCGGCGCGGAATTTTCGGCGCGCGCGGGCGAATGCA
>NZ_JACFYJ010000015.1:0-120566 GCF_037126505.1 Paraburkholderia bengalensis | reverse complement strand
CTGCCGGGATTTATGTAGCAACCGGCGATGCGCTGGGGCCGCCGACGCAACGTCCACGGCGTCAGACTCCACATAAAAATTAACTCGAGATAATGCGCCTTATGCCGAGCTCGGCATAAGGCGCACACGCATCCTCGCTTCGTCTCTGCGCTTTCATCGCTCGAAATCCCGCTGATTGTCTCTCACATGGATTTGTGCCCTCTATATGACGATTGTGCATTCCTGGAGAAATGGCCCGGAATCCCCGTGGGAAACGAAGAAGGGGAAATCATTTCAGGTGCACTGGGAAGCAAGCGAGCGATCCTCCTATCGCATCATGGGATGCTTGTAACCGGAAAGACCGTGGAAGAAGCATGCTTGCTTGCGCTACTCATGGAGCGTGCTGCGCAGATGCAACTCACCGCTATGGCGGCGGGAGAAATAAAGCCAATTGCGCCTGAACTCGGAGGAGAAGCTCACGACTGGATTTCGACACCCAAACGTGATGCGATCGGATTCAGCTACTTCGCACGCCGGGCGCTTGCTCGGCACCATGACTGCCTCCAATAGTCGCGATGGAATTCTTGAACATTTGATAACCAACCGAGATCGTTATGTCCGAACTTAAATTCAAAGGGATCGTCGCTTACCCAATCACGCCGTTTCATCCAGTAAAGGGTGGTATCGACGTTGAGATGCTTTCCAGGTCTATCGAGAAACTTATCGACAGCGGCGTTCACGCGATCGCGCCGTTGGGCAGCACAGGGGAAAGTGCTTATCTGTCGGATGACGAATGGGACCATGCTGCCGAAGCTTCCATCAAGCAGGTGGCGAATCGGGTTCCGGTTGTTGTTGGCATTTCGGATCTTACGACCCGTAATGCTATCCGTCGTGCCCGATTTGCAGAGGCGCAAAGGGCAGATGCCGTAATGGTTTTGCCCATCTCATACTGGAAGCTGAGCGAGGAAGAGATCTTCGAACACTATGCGGCGATTGGGGAAGCAATCGGAATTCCAATCATGGTTTACAACAACCCCGCGACCAGTGGCGTCGACATGTCTCCACTGCTGATTTCACGTCTCGTGCGAGATATTGATGCGGTGACGATGGTCAAGGAAAGTACAGGGGACATTCAGCGGATGCACAAGTTGCATCAACTGTCGGACGGTCAAATTGCTTTTTACAACGGGAGTAACCCGCTTGCGCTCGAGGCATTCGTTGCCGGCGCGGTAGGGTGGTGCACAGCGGCACCGAATCTCATTCCAGAACTTAATATTGGTCTATATGACGCGGTAGCAGCCGGGCAGTTGGATCGAGCCAGAGACCTCTTTTATCGTCAGTTGCCAGTTCTGGAATTCATTCTGAAAGGCGGCCTCCCTTCAACTATCAAGGCAGGCCTCCAGCTTGATGGCCTGGATGTCGGCGCACCACGGGCGCCGCTCGCGCCGCTGTCGATCGAAAGCAGAGACACGCTTAGCAAATTACTGAGCCAGGCAAGGCGCTAGCCGGAGTTAGATGGGGCGCCAGCAGGGCGTGGTTTCTTTACACGGGCGAAGGCTCATTTTGCCGGCCGCTGCCCCATGCGGAAACTGTATCTACCAGTTCCGGCTCTCTATCCGAGGATCGTATGGACCTGTCTGAATCTCAGAAGAAAAACCGCGATTTGCTCTACTACGAGCGATATCTCGCCGTTCAACGTGACCGAGCTCGCAGCCTGATCAACCAAGACGTCATCGAAGAGCATCGACGCCAGCCTCTCGGGAAACAAAGCGATTCCCTGGCAAGGCTGGCCTTCATCCTCAGTAACGGACCGCACGCCGGAAAGTATGCGATACGTGTGGTTGAACCGTTTAAGGCGTACCGGATTATCAGCCTATCGGGACAGAGAGGTATCGCACCAAGGTTCATTGACGACATTACCCATGCGTCGCCAGACGAAGCCTATCATGCGATTTTTCTGCGCCGAATCGCTGATCTCATGCTCTAACCGACCATTTTGACGGAAGCGCTGTATGTCTACGAAAATTTTTGGCTATGCTAGCAAGATTTCAGTCCGGCCAGGCGACGATATAGATGTCTTCGTGAGTGCCACCGGCGCAACTACGGCACAAGCTCAACTCGTCAGATTGATTCATGGTGATGAGCACCCCTCTGGCCCAGGCTTCGTTGAACGTGAAGTTGCCTGTGATGCCAATGGCGCCTGGAACGTGCACGAGCAACGCACGCAGATCGGCTCTTACCTTTCTGTCGCTGACACCGAACTGAGCCTGGACGGGCTCAAAGCATTTACTCTGTTCGCATTCGTATATCCGAGCCTGCCTGCAACAGCGGACACACAGACAATACTCGGACGCTGGGATGCGTCCAGAAACGAAGGCTATCGTCTGGAAATCGGTAAGTCGGGGAAGATTGGCTTCCGATGGAGCTCGCCAGAGTCCAGTGGTGAGATTCGCGATGACCAGACCCTTGTCGCGAAAACCTGGTATTTCATCGCCGTTACGGTGGATCCCAGCGCACAAAAAGTGACGCTCCATCGCCGGAGCGTTATTTCGCGCTACAACAGTCTGTTGAGCGCTAACGCGTTCGCTGATTTGAGCCCTGCACAATTCACAGCTCCGTTGCACGTATCTGAGCTAGCGACGGACGCGCGATTTCTCATCGGCTGTTCTGACGTATCGCTTGCAGACGGAGAGCGTTGGACGGCTCAACACTTCCACGGCAAGATCGATCGGCCTGGCATCCTGTGGCACGTAGCTGACGACGACGAACTCTCCAGTCTTGCGAAGGGGAATGCCCCCAGTGTTATCGCGACACATGTCTATTGGGATACCTCAGCCGGATATAGTGCCTCGGGGATCGGGCAACTGGTCGTCGATACTGGCCCCTTTGGCATCCATGCGCATGGCCAGAATTATCCGGTGCGTGGTCAAACCGGTTGGAACTGGAGCGGTCGGCACGATTCCTTTCATACGGGGCCCCATGAATACGGGGGCATTGAATTTCACGCCGACGCTGTGATCGATTGCAAATGGAAAGTAACCCGACGTATTACACTACCCGATGATTTGAAGAGTGGCGTCTACGCAGTTCGCCTTCGCATTCACGACGGCAAAAAAATGAACGAGGAGTATGTGATTTTCTTCGTGCGTGCAAGGTCTCCCAGTGCAAAGCTATGTCTGCTCGTGCCGACGCAAAGTTATCTCGCATACGCGAACGAGCACCTATCGCTGGATGCGCCTGGTATCCAGCCGATGATGGGGCAGCCGCCAATCGCGGATGATGTCGATATCGAGATGTATCAGAACCCCGAGTTCGGATACGCGACGTACGATACATACGCAGACGGCGGCGGTGTAAGTTACTCGTCGTATTTGCGCCCACTCTTTACGATGCGCCCGAAGTACCGTATGTCATCCATAGGGACTCCATGGCAGTTCGCCGCCGACCTCTCCATTGTTGCGTGGCTTGAGCAGAGCGGACTCGACTGGGAGCTTATCACTGATGAGGACCTACATAAGGAAGGTTTGGCAGCGTTAAAGCCATACAAATGCGTGATGACTGGAACTCATCCAGAATATGTATCCGAAGAAGTTCTCGACGCCATCGAGGATTACGTTGGAGAGGGCGGTCGATTGATGTATCTCGGCGGTAATGGGTTTTACTGGAGCGTCACACTGGATGCTGCTAATCCGGCCGTCATGGAAGTGCGTAAGCTAGACGCGGGCCACCGTTCCTGGAATGCACGTCCTGGTGAGCACCATCTTGCACTTAATGGTCGTAAAGGCGGACTGTGGAAACAGCTCAACAGGCCACCTCAAAAGATTTTTGGCATCGGGAGCATCGCGGAAGGCTGGGAAACCGGGCAAGGTTATACAAAAATGCCAGACAGTCGGGATCCTGCTCTGTCGTGGGTTTTTGAGGGAATCAAAGAGGAGCTGATTGGTGACTTTGGGCTTGCCCACGCTGGGTCAGCGGGCCTTGAACTCGATAGATATGATCTGAGCAAAGGTACGCCACCACATACGAGAATTCTGGCTTCGTCCGGAGAGCATAGCGACAACTACGTTGTGTTTCAAGACGAGATCTTTTACATGCAGCCGGGTCTCACGGGAACATACGATCATCGGATCCGGGCTGACATGACTTATTTTGATACGAAGGCCGGAGGAGCGGTTTTTGCCACGGGAGCTATCTCCTTTGGACAAGCACTTCCGATAAACGATTTTGACAACAACATTTCCCGGTTGGTCAGAAACGTGACGATGGCGTTTCTCAAAGACGATTTGCCCAGTAGGTTCATTGACGAAAGTTCAAAGTTATAAAAAGGAAACAGAGACGATGACGCGTGCATATGTTGTTGTTGATGTTGAGATTACGGACCCTGAGGTTTACGAACAGTATCGGGATATCGCTTACCCGGTCATCGAGAAGTTTGGTGGGAAGTATCTCGTCAGAGGCGGAGTGGCTGAAGTTCGCGAGGGTGACTGGACGTTCAGTCGGTTGATAATCGTAGAGTTTGGGACCATGGCTCTGGCAAGAGAATGGTACGAATCCCCGGAGTATCAACCTGCGATTGACGTTATCAAACGATCGACAAAGAGAAAACTGGTGATCGTTGAGGGAGTGGCAGATTAGTCGAACAAGAGATGGCGGCGGATTGCATTCCCAATCCGATGTCGGGACCATCGTCTGCTACGTGTAACACCGGCAAGTGAACAGCCGGCCCCACAATTTTTCGCCTAACTGGCGGATTCGGGGACCATCAGGATGCGTGCAGAATGGGTGATGAGTCGAACATGGGATTCTGGCGGCTAGCGTCAAACAAATCGTTATAAGCGTGATCGGTCGCGAGAGCTGATCCCGTTCATTTCAGGAGAAAACAGATGAGTCTCAGTGCTGAAGTTACAGCAGAAGAAGCGAACGACTATGGGTTGAAACGGGATGTCTACGACGTTCGACCTGTTCGGTATATCGAGAATGAATCTGCTCATGGCTGGACATTCAAGTTCTACGGTATCAATGCGAAGCATGTTGACGGCAACGACATTGTTGACGCCGGATTGCTGAAAGCAGCCAAAGCAGTCGTCTGGGATCAGGTGCTCAACAAGCCCCTGCTCAGCAAGAATTCGCACAAAACTGGTTTTGCGGTGCTTCATCAGGGACGCCTTGGGAACTGGCTTCTCGTGGACTGGTGGTCCCATGACGTACTTTGGAAGCAGATCCTGTTTCGCTCCGACTCAATCAAGGATCCGGTTTTTACAAAGGATCCGAACGCCGTGGTTGCATGCACATGGGAAATTCCGCTCATCGCATTTGAGCGGGATCATTGGGTTCGCAACGTGCAGAAAATCGATCAAGGCACCGACGCAAAGGACGCTATTGATCGTTATCTCAAGGCGCATTTCAACGCAGATGTGTAACTGATTTTTTTGATAATTTGGAAAGACTGCAAGGATAGATATTATGAACTCAATTGCATCACAGAACGCAGAGTCTACGGAGCCGATGTCGTGGTCGGACGCGGAAGCGTTGCTCGCCGGTTATCAGAAACAATGGAATACCGGCGATATCGACAACTACATGAAGGGATTTTCTGATGATGTTGTTGTCGAATTTGCAGACCTGCCCCGGATTGAAGGAAAAGCCGCAGTAAAGGATTTCATTCTGGCGAGGCTTGCCCGGCAGAAAGGATATCAACTTAAGAAAACACTGCGAGGCGTTGTAGGATCGACGATTATCTGCTCCTGGACCGCAGAATGGACGGACAGCAAAACGAACAAATCCATGAAGGGCAGAGGTATCGAGTTCATCCAGATCCAGGAAAAGCAGTGCGTTTATTGGGAAGCTACCTTTAACGCATGGCCTGATGGCGAACCGCGTAATTCGTTATTCGTTTAACTTTGTCGCACCTGGCGGTGCTTATCTCGCGAATCTGGATAGATAGTGCCGCTGGTTAATCTTCTGCGTCGCCGTCTCCTCAGCCGCAACGTAACGACGAATCGCGCGCGGAAGATTTCTTCAAAAAGCTTATACCAGACTGAAGTGGTATTCAATCAGCAGAGGAAGGCCATCGCTGCAGTTACGTGAAATCCCGTTGGAAAATCACGTCAATGTGATCAATGCTGCATCGCCAATTTTCGCTGCGCTTGTCGTTGCGGCATGGTCACGCCGGTACCTCGTATTCGCATTACACAAATCGACTATAAAGAGAGTCGCAGCCAACGGTCTGCATCATTGCATTCAAAGGTCGGACGAAATTATCAAATCGGTGAAGGAGATAATCATGCAGAAAATGCAGAGCGATCAAATAGAGACGACTTTTGCTTACCGGCAACTGGTTGCGTCGCGCCGCCGTTTCAGACTCACAATGACGGCTATCATGATTCTGATTTACTACGGCTTCATTCTTTTCGTCGCGCTTGCGCCAAAGGCGCTCGCACGCCCGTTTTATTCGGGTGCGTCTACGAGCACGGGTATTGTTGCAGGAGTCTGCGTCGTCTTGCTATCAATCGGCATGACCGGTTACTACGTGTTGCGCTCAAACCGCGAGTTCGATCCAGCGATGTCCGCGTTGCTTCTCAATGCTGAACGGGGAGCATAGCGATGAAAGTCTTTTCCATTCTCTGTGCGGCTGGCGTCGGTTTCGTGGCGGTGATGGCTCATGCCGCTAGCACTGAGGTTGTTGCGCCGAAGCACGTTGAGCTTAATCTTGTAGCAATTGTCACTTTTGTGCTTTTTGTTCTGGTTACGCTCGCAATTACACGTTGGGCTTCGCGTAGAACTCGCACCACAAAGGACTTTTACAGCGCTGGCGGCGGGCTTTCCGGATTTCAGAATGGGCTTGCAATCGCTGGAGATTTTATGTCAGCGGCTTCGTTTCTGGGCATCTCTGGAATGGTCTTTGTGTTCGGCTTTGATGGATTAATTTACTCGATAGGGTTTCTCGTGGGTTGGCCGTTCGTGATGTTTCTTCTGGCAGAGCCGCTACGTAATCTTGGAAAGTTTACGTTCATCGACGTAGTTGCTTATCGATTCCAGCAGGTGCCAATCCGATTGGTTACGGCGAGCACATCACTCATCGTCGTCGTCTTCTATCAGGTAGGCCAAATGGTGGGGGCAGGGAAGCTAATCCAGTTGCTGTTTGGGCTGCCGTACTGGATGGCCGTTGTCATCGTTGACGCCTTAATGGTCATCTATGTATTTTTTGGTGGTATGACCGCCACGAGCTGGGTCCAGATCATCAAAGCTGTACTGCTCTTGTGTGGCGCTACTTTCATGACAATCACAGCACTTGCCCAGTTCGGTTTTAGCCCTGAGGAAATGTTTCGCCGCGCTATTGATGTGCATCCTTCATCGCTCAGTATCATGGGGCCCGGCAAACTGTTGAAGGACCCATTGAATGCACTTTCACTCGGTATCGCTTTGATGTTTGGAACTGCGGGGTATCCTCATATCCTTATGCGGTTTTTTACAGTGCCGGACGCGAAAGAGGCGCGCAAATCCGTATTCATCGCCACGGGATTTATCGGATATTTCTATCTGCTGACCTTCGTTATCGGCTTCTCGGCTATTGCGCTTCTTGCACAGCACCCGGAGTTCTTTAAGACAGCGGCAGACGGCCACTTTAACCTTACCCGGGATCTGCTGGGCGGATCGAATATGGCTGCTGTGAAACTGGCGCAAGCGCTGGGTGGTAACCTTTTTTACGGCTTCATTGCCGCTGTGACGTTCGCCACGATCCTGGCGGTGGTTGCGGGGCTTACTTTGTCCGGGGCGGCCACGATTTCGCACGATCTTTATGCGTGTTGGTTGGCGCGCGGCAAGACGAACGAAAGTCGGGAAATAGGTATTTCGCGAATTGCGACGTTAGTGCTCAGCTTTACCGCGATCGCGCTCGGTATCTTATTCGAAAACATCAATGTGGCTTTTTTAACCGGTCTCGTCGCTTCAGTTGCTGCGAGTGCAAACTTCCCGGTGCTGGTCGCGTCGATCTTCTGGCGTGGAATGACAACGCGCGGGGCCGTCCTAGGAGGAGCGCTCGGATTGGTTTCGTCTGTGTTGCTCACATTGCTTTCGAAAGCAGTGTGGGTCGATGTGCTACACCAAAGCCATGCGCTGGTGCCGCTTGACAACGCGGCGCTTATCTCGGTGCCCCTCGCATTTTCTGGAATCTGGGTATTCTCGGTGCTCGACCGAAGTGCGCGGGCGCAAAAAGAGCGTGAGGCTTTTACGCTTCAGGTGTTCAAATCTGAGACGGGTCTCATGGCAGCCAAAGCTGTAAATCATTGATTCATTCCCCTTGAGTCCGCCGTGCTCGCCTGCCTGAGGCCAAATGGGTGAATAAGGTTCTGAGCACGGAAGTACCGGAAACGGCACAGCGTCATGAAGGCCCAACGAGCCATAAGCAGGTTTCTTAACGTCCGGATTTGAAGATTCGATGGGTGCGAAGCCCGATCGTAACGAAAAAGCCGGCATGTAGTGTTTTCGTTTTTTTTCGGAGAAGATTTTTGTCTACTCAAAAGGCAACCATGCTCGCAATTTTGCAAAACGAGTGGGGCTCACTTGATAACGTCAAACTGACACAGGTACCTAGGCCGGAACCTTTGCCGACGGAAGTGCTGGTTCGGGTCAAGGCTGTTGGTGTCAATCCGATCGACTATCACACGGCGTTCGGGCGAGGTTACATGAATGCGCTGACGCTACCCCACATTCCTGGTTGGGATATTTCAGGTGTTGTTGAGGAAGTGGGTTTTGGCACGAATCGCTTCAAGGTGGGTGATCAGGTGTTCGGTTTCCCTCGTTTCCCGCGAGCGGCAGGTGGTTATGCGGAATATATCGCCGTACCGTCGCGCCAACTGGCATTGAAGCCTGCAAACATCAGCTTCGAGCAGGCCGCAGCGCTTCCTGTCAGCGGCCTGACAGCGCTGCAGATGCTTGCGGACGTCGCACAGGTCGGGCCAGGGGCAAAGGTACTGGTTAATGGCGCTGCAGGCGGAGTCGGGCATTTAGCTGTTCAGATCGCAAAATCACTCGGTGCGTATGTGATCGCGGTGGCGCGCAAGGAGAAGCATGAATTTGTCAAACGCCTAGGTGCAGATCAGGTAATTGACTACACAACATCGGTCGTTACAGACGAAGTCAGAGATGCTGACGTGGTGATTGAACTTGCAGGGGGGGGCGACAACAATCCCGATGCTCAGGGCGCTGCGTAAAGATGGATTGCTTATCAGCGCGCGCAAATTGCCAGATATCGCTGAGATCAAAGAAGCAGCGGCAAAACTGAGCGTGAGAGGATCTTCGTTTGTTTGTGAGCCTGACTATGCAGGTCTCGAGAAGCTGGCAACGCTGATCCAGGCCGGCTCGCTGAACATCGAGGTTTCCGACGTGATCCCGTTGGAGAACGCTATCGAGGCATTGGAGAAAATCCCTCAAGGACATCTAGTCGGGAAGACTGTGCTGAAAGTTAGCTAAGTTGCTCGTTGTTCTTGAAAAGCGAGCTTGGATGCGCCACATGGCGGCGCATCCAGATTGCGGCACGTAAGCTGAATCCATATTTTTCGCAGCGGAGCGGGGTAGCTGAGTCTGCTGAATACTGCGGTGTTGATACCGCCATGAAAGCGTGCTTGACGCCTCAGCCGTCGATACTTCGTTTGCAAAGTCAGAGATACCTTGTCGCGATACCCGTTAGCTGCGACACCAACACGCCTGCAGATTGTCTCCTCTTTTCATCTTCAAAGCCTCACCAGTACGAGCATCTGTCGCTCCGCCTGACCTGATGCATCGCTTATAGGGTTTACGTGGCAACGATCTTCTTGTTAAGTTACCTACCAGATGGTAACTTAGGTTGTCGCCTGCAATGCGACACAAACAGCGTACCGCCTCCGCGCTCGGAGGCAACTTATTGAGGATTTGTTGATGACAACCAATACGATCAGCCGACTCACGAATGCAGAAGTACTTGATCTGCTGGCTAAAGCGAAGAATAAGCAAGACGTCGATGAAGCCCTAACCGTTGCACATGAGGATGTTGTCATTGAGATTCCCTCCTACGACGCCTCCGGTCGAGGCAAGGAGGAAGTGGGAGCGCTCTGGCGTCATTTCTTCGTGCTTTTTCCCGATTATGCGGTGAGCCTTGATTCGGTGTGGGATGCTCCGGACGGCGGGATCGCTGTTCAAGGCAAAATTTCCGTTACCTTGACTGGCGAGTTCGAAGGGCATGCGCCGAATGGCAAACGAGTCACCGTACCCGCGTTCATGTTGTTCGGATTTCGCGACGAAAAAATCAGCTACGAGCTGTTTCATATCGATTTCGGCACGATCTGCCGAGCCTCTGGCGTGCCGCTCGAGTCCGCTGTAGCTGCTATCAAGAAAGAGGCACGTTGGAGCGAATATAAGCACGCTTGATTCGCAAGCGATCGGTGACGGACGGCAATTCGCAGATGGTTTGCAGGCTGTCCGGCCGCCTCCACGCAGCATTTCGTCAGAGTGGCGAACGAGGGCGATGAGACTGTTTGTGCTCTTCATTAAACCAGAGTTCCGACTTCCAATAGGTCTTTGCTTTTTAATGTATTTACCTTGTTTATTAGTATTCCTCTTTAGAATACGAAGGGAGGAATGAATGAAAAATTACCAACCGGAGCGAGCATAATGTTGTCTACGACGAGAACTATGCGTGCACTGCAACTCGAAAAGTGGGGAGACCTTCAGTCTCTGCAATTCGCGAATGTGCCTTATCCAAAGCCGCTACCAACGGAAGTGGTAGTTCGTGTGAAGGCGATCGGCCTGAACCCGGTAGATGTGCTGACCATGGAAGGTGGTGGCTATATGGATGCCGTATCACTTCCGTTTGTACCAGGCTGGGATGTTGCGGGCGTGATTGAGGAGGCCGGGTATGGCGGTCGATTCCAGGTTGGAGACGAAGTGTATGGCATGCCATGGTTCCCTCGCGCAGGAAACACATGCGCAGAGTACGTTGTGGCGCCAGCACGTCACTTGGCGCTGAAACCAAAGAATTTGAGCTTTGAAGATGCGGCAGCGGTGCCCCTGGCAGGGCTGACCGCATGGCAGATGCTGGCGGACTATGCCCAGGTGAAGAAAGGGGACAGAGTTCTGATTAACGGAGCATCAGGAGGGTGTGGCCACCTTGCAGTGCAGATCGCCAAGGCGATGGGGGCGTACGTGATCGCGGTTGCGGGTGCCTCTAAGGCTTCGTTCGTCAAAGAACTCGGCGCAGATCAGGTCATCGATTATACAGCCACAAAGGTGTGTGAATCCGTTTCGGACGTCGACGCCGTTATCGAATTTGTGGGCGGCGATACATGCATCAGCCTTTTCCCGGTCTTGCGAAAGGGCGGGACACTGGTTGCGGCTCATGGTCTCGTGTTGGCATCTAGGCTAGAGGAAGCTGCCCGTGAGTATGATGTTGTGGCCAAAGGATACCTCGTCGACCCTGACTACGGGCGTCTGGATGAAATGCGTGAACTGTTCGAGAGCGGCACGCTGAGAGTGACGGTATCTGAGACCTTCAGTTTCGATGAGGCACTCTCCGGGTTCAAACACTTGAGCAATCAGCACTCGACAGGATACCAGCTTCAATCGCAGCAGGCTTACTCCCCGCACGCGGTTGGCAAGATCGTGCTGATTGTATAAAAGTGCGAAACCATGCACTGACCTTATTGAGATGTCTGTTTCCGAATGGAAAAATGAGCGATGTGGCTAGGCAGAGGAATGATCTCGGCATCTGTATGGCCAGAACGCGTAAGCGGTATTTGTCGGCTAGCTGCTGTTGATTGAGTTTCGGTCCGCTGAACGATGGTCTAAGCGGTTGGTGATCGATATAGTGAGAACAGAGGTAAGCTAAATGAGTTTAAATGCTTTGGAATCTTTGATCCAGACCTGCATCACAGCATCGCGATCCCGCCGCGTAGCTTGGGATCAGCTTGACGCAGCAGTCGGTGACGGAGACTTTGGCAGCACATTGTCCCGTGGGACGCAAGCGCTTGAAGCGCACTGGGCGGAACTTGATCGTTCGTCGCCGGAGGGATTTCTTCGCGCAGTGGGGGCGTTGCTACATCGCGAAATGGGAGGCAGCTCCGGACCATTGCTTGCCATCGCCTGTGAACGTGCCGGCGCTGTCGTGGGCAACGCCAGCATGATCGACGTTGAGATGGCAGGCGCAATGATCGAGGCAGCAGCCGCAGGCATTGCTGAGTATGGACGCAGCAAGGTTGGGGACAAGACGCTCCTCGATGCGCTATCGCCGACCGGTGAAGCAGTGACTCTTGCCGCGAAACAAGGCTGTGATGGCGTCACGGCATACAGGCGGGCTGCTAGGGCGGCCGTAGATGGGGCAAGAGCGACTCGCGAATATATCGCGCAGCGCGGTCGAGCCGTGTACTCTGCCGAGAGAAATGTCGGGGCACCCGACCCGGGCGCAGTCGCGGTGGCTGAGATCGTTGCGCTAGTTGCTCAACGTGCCGGCGTTGACACTATGGATCTCAGCGATCTTGTAGCAACTGCCTCACCGGTATCCGGTACGCCGGGCGCCGTTTCTGGAAGTACGAAGAAATTCTTGAATGACCCAGCTCGAGCTGCGTTGGATAGCCTTTCAGGACTATCGCGGTCCGCCCCCGACGTTGTTTCATGGGATCCTGATGCACAAATCATTCGACGAGCGACGCCACTTCCCCTCGGGCGCGTCGGATTGGTATCCGGTGGAGGATCGGGGCACGAGCCGCTCCATGCTGGCTTCGTCGGAACCGGGATGTTAACGGCCGCAGCCCCGGGAGCAGTGTTTGCATCGCCGAGCACTGATCAGATACTCGCTGCCACGAAGTACGCATCAGTTGGGAGCGGCGTACTGCACATAGTGAAAAACTACACAGGTGACGTCCTGAATTTCCGCCTGGCAGCGGAAGAAGCTCGAGCACTGGGAATCGAAGTGGCGAGCGTGCTCGTTGACGACGACGTGTCGGTCAAAGATTCGGACCACACGATTGGCCGGCGCGGCACCGGTGCCACCGTGTTTGTTCACAAAATTGCCGGCGCTGTTGCGGCTGCAGGCGGGTCATTGGAGGAGGTGCGCGCGGCGGCCGCAGATGTCGTAGCGCGCAGTGCCAGCTTCGGTATTGCACTGACTTCGAGTTCGCCCCCGGGATCTGGGCCAATTCTCGCCCTTGGGCCGGATGAGATTGAGATCGGTGTCGGAATTCATGGCGAACGCGGGCGGCGAAGCGATCATCTGCGCCCGTCTGCGGATCTCGTTGCAGAGGCAACCGAGATTCTGGTAACCAGCATGGGTCTCAAGCCAGGTAGCCGGATCGGAACGATGGTAAACGGCTTCGGCGCAACTCCGCTCATGGAACTGTACATTCTCTTCAACGATCTGGTCGAAGAGATGGACCGAAGGAAGATTAGTATCGAGCGAAATCTGGTAGGTAATTACGTTACTAGCCTGGATATGGCTGGAGCTTCTTTTACGCTTGTTACGCTCGACGATCAAATGATTGAGCGTTGGGACGCACCAGTTCACACTACAGCAATGCGTTGGGGATGTTAGAAGGGCATGCGTGTGCTTAAGCTGAGACTCAGAAGAAAAGTTCTGTGAATTTTCAGTTGCCTCCCTGGTAACGCAAATACTTGGGGAGGCGGATTGTGTCAGTGTTTGTCGTGGGCTTGCAAATGCAAAGTTTAATATCGATCTCGGTCTGGAGGAGTGCGGCAATCGGAGGCTGAGGGCGGAGAGGGCACCACAAAAAACTGACTGAACTAGAGGAAACCATAAGATGTTGAAAGGTTTGGATGCGTCGGCTATAGCATAGAAGCCAGCATCGCTATGAGTTTCGTCAACAAAACAATCTTTGCGCAAGCTGACCGATGAAGTCCCATAAAAGGCTTCTTGTTTGCAGTTGCGACTGGTGGACGTTTTTTGCCCAAAAAACAATATGATCAAAGATCAAAGGCAATGAATCCTGCATCGCATAATCAATCCGCTGTCGTTAGTCTAACTGGACCTCTGGCGCGATAGCCCGAGCTATCATGACTTCGTTGAACGGTGACGCTTTCAGGGAAACTCTGGGCTACATGGCTGGGAAAATCTGCGCCTGTCGTCGCTTCCTGTTAGCTGAGCGCGATCTCATCCTTCTGGGAAATCTGCTTATCTTGCGCTTCTAAGTGGGGATGAGCCCAGCGGCCCGGCAGCTGTCGACAGCTGCATCGAAGGCTTGCACATTCGATTGCCCGCGAGCCATCAGCTGCGCTCCACTGATGGCGGAGAAGATGGCTTGAGCACGTGCGAACGCCAGGTCATGGCTTATCGAAGGGTCCAGCCTCAGAAGAACCTTAGTCAGCCATGACGTGTGCACGCTCGCAAAAACCCTAATCTCATTCCGTATGCTTTCGGGCAAGTCATCATATTCAGCAGCCATAAACCCGCACAGGCACATCCGATTATCGTCTTCCAGCGAGTCGCGGAAAATTTTGGGATATTCTCTGAGGCAGGCAAGTGAATCGGAAGCGTTATCCCAGATCGCCTCCAGTCGCGCGCTCGAGTCCATCCAGTACCGTTTTGCGAGTTCCACGCCAAGGTCCGCTTTGCTTGGAAAGTAGTAGTGGATGCCCGCATTCGTGACCCCGATCTCGTCAGCCAGTTCCCGGAAATTCAGGCCATGGTAGCCGTGGGCTTGTGCTGTTGCCCTAGCAGCTGCCAAGATGGCTTCGCGCCGATCCAACATCAAAAACTCTCCCATTTGAACACCCCGAGCACCCGCGCTAGCAAATCCGCGACGCCTGGCTGTCGAATATTGAGCCGAGGCAGACTTACAAGCTATCGCACCTAGTAATTGTCGCAGAAAATCGCCTGCAACCGCGTGTTCTCTGGCTGGAGCAATCTCGCGATCGGACACTGCCTGCCGCTCACTGGTCAAACCAGGTGATGCTCATCAGTTTGATTGCCCTCACCCGGCAGCTGGACGGTATGACACTCAAGATCGTTTATTACATAATGCTTACAATCACGCGAACACGCACCCAGTTAGGCTGTTTGTCAAGAAACTTTGCAGGCAGTTTTGTCTGTCTGGGTAACGCTAACGTCGCGAGCCTCGCGCAGGTCCGCGCCGCCGCAAACTATCCAACTGTCGGCCGCGTCGCCCTGGCTTGAGCGAAACTGCGAGTTCATTACCTCTTTGGCCGTCTTCTGACTCATCTGTTTAGGTCCGAGGGCGACGCACTAGTCTAAATCGGATGCGGCGTGACGTTCTCGGATAAGCCCCGGTGGGTTGTCGCCTGTCCGGTTGACGCGAATCCCACGTTGGACAGCGGGGCGCTGTTCGATCATTTTGGCCCAGCGCTGGACGTGAGGGTATTCCTGTACGTTCAAGAATTCGGCGAGTCCATAGCCCCAATCAAGAAAGACGCCTCCATACCAGGGGAAGATAGCGATATCGGCGATAGAATAGTCTTCCCCAAGCACGAAGGTTCGACGCGCAAGCCGTTGGTTCAAGACATCAAGCTGCCGTTTCACTTCCATCGCATAACGGTTGATCGGATACTCGAGCTTGACTGGTGCAAATTTGTAGAAGTGACCAAGGCCACCCGGAAGGAATGGCGCGCTTCCAGTCTGCCAGAAGAGCCAGGAGAGGCAATCGGCGCGACCCACAGGGTCTTCAGGAATAAAGCAGCCGAATTTTTCGGCAAGATGCAGCAGAATTGCCCCAGTCTCAAACAGTTTTATGGGATGCTCGCCGCTGTAGTCGATCATTGCTGCAATCTTTGAGTTCGGATTCAGTTCGACGAATCCAGAGCCAAACTGATCACCCGCATTGATGTCGATCATCCAGGCGTCGTATTCTGCATCCGTGATACCAAGCGCGAGCAGTTCCTCCAGCAAGATTGTGACCTTCCGCCCATTCCCTGTGCCCATGGAATAGACCTGCAGAGGATGCTCTCCGCGTGGAAGCGGTTTATCGTGCGTTGCGCCCGCCGTTGGCTTGTTGATGTTTTCGAAGGTGCCTCCGTTGGGCTTATCCCAAACCCAAACCTTTGGTGGCACATAAGAATTTGATTCACTCATTACATTCTCCATTTCAGGATGCGAGCGCGAAAAAACGGTTCGTTTTCGTTTGCTATGCTGCTGTCAGCTGAGTCGCTATGGCGTTATGGGCCAGGCAGCTAAACGCGTTCCAGCGCAAGTTCGTCCCCGCGTGAGCCGTCTGCACTGGGTGTTGCCGATGATAATAGATTGCACTTTGACGTGGTTTCGGACTGCAACGCGAGAAGGATAGCGGACCCCCGTGCACGAGATACGCTGATCATCCAACGCTATGAAAATGCGAATGTGTCTGACTAGCCGCCCAAAGGAAGCAGTTGCGTCTCCGTTCTAATTGGGCACAAATTCTCACCGAACTTCCATAACCGAGGGGGCAGCTTTCAAGCGAGACTGCTGCTTCCCCCGTCTTGCGCAGCGAAAGCGGACCATTAGGCCAGCGTATGCCCTATTTGACGCAACAACGTAGCCAGATCCCAATAGTCGATAGTGCGAGAAATCAGCCCGTCTCTGAATTCCATCACCGACACACCCATGAAATCTATAGCTCGATTTGAAGCGGGGATGTCAAGCAATCGCCCTTTGTGCGTTCCGGTCACGTTCCATTCAAAGGCCGCTCGATTCTCTGCCAGCACAGCTGGTGCTGCCAGAGAAAATCTGATATCAGGAAAAGCGTCAAAAAAAGCCTGTGCAAAGTTTTTCAACTCTTCCTTGCCACTTAGCTCTGCTTGTAGCGGCTTATCGTGATAAGCGACATCCTCTGTGAAGAGAGTCATCAGGGCGGGAAGATCATTCGACCAACCGGTCAGAAATTTTTCAATTAGTGAACTTGAAGTCATTTTGCATCTCCTCATGACTCTTGCCGACGATAACGTCAGCACGTAGGGCGCGCTATGTAATACAACCCGAAAACGAGCGGTATCTAACGCGTCTTACATCGAACTTTTGCTGTCAGACAATGCTCCGTCTCTGTAGATTGTGTTCGTAATCTATAATTTCAAGACTACCTCACGTCGAGTTGTAAATCAAGAAGGAATAAAGGGACGCATTGCGCGGGAGACATATCTTCCGGATCGTATGACGGTGATCATATGCCGCAGCAGCCACGGGCTGCCGCGCCGTGCGCTGGCGGTGCCAGGGAAGACTAGAGCCAGTTCTGATAACGATGCATGGGCTCGAGCGAGCGAACTCCACGATAAGCTCGCAAGCAAGCCTCGCTGGTAGCGACTTGCACATTGAACTCTGCCATCTTCGGCTATGTGTGGAAGCTGAATGACAGCTTTATGCGCGTCCTGCGAAGATACGATTCGCTAATGCAGTATCCGCTTTGACGGTCGCCCGAGACGCAACGAGTCGGCCGCAGCCCCGCTCAGTAGCGACAGGAGAGCGGCTGCTCGGGCTTCACGCTGGCCCTGCGCAACCAGATGCAGGCTGGAAGCTACAGCGCTCAGATTATTCGCAAAGCTGCCCAGAAAACTGGCCTTGACGGTTGCACGGTTGCACCCTGTCGGCCCACGTTGCATGTCAATGGGGCCATCGGACAGCCTCCGCCCACGTCACCGCGATAGCGCATAGGCAGGTAATAGTCGAAGTAATCTGAAAGCGACTCAACACAGTGCGCGCCGCGTGTGAAGATTTGCGCGCCGCTAGCACGCAGAGTTTGATAAAGAACCACGGAGCGCACATCCTGGCTGAAGTCGAACTGCGTATGCGGTGCGCCATGAATAAAGGCCTGCAGAATTGGCCATCTGAACGACGACAACACGATCAATGCCCTGCTCGCGGAAGAAGCGGCCTGCGGCCTCGACTAGCGCCTTTCAGCTCGCTGCGAACTTTTCCTTGGTTACTTTCATTGCATGGTTCTCATAGCCTAGACTACTTGCCTTTTAACGATGCGTCGACGATTTCAATCCAATGCCGCACGGATGTTCGACCACCACTGTCAAGATGAGCTTGGCATCCTACGTTCGCTGTTGCTATTACGTCCGGATTTCCACTCTCTAACGCCTCAAGTCTGTCGTCGCGCAGTTGACGCGCCAGCACCGGCTGGGTGAGCGAATAAGTGCCGGCAGAACCGCAGCACAAATGTGCGTTCGGCACACTTGTGAGACCGAACCCGAGTCGGCTCAAAACACCCTCAACCGCGCCCCCAAGCTTTTGGGCGTGCTGTAAGGTGCAGGGGCAATGGAATGCGATTCGTTGATTGGCCTCGATCCGCAATTTTTCGATGGCCTCTGCGGCGAGCACCTCGACTAAATCCTTCGTGATTGAACTGATGTGGCGAGCCCGCGCTGAGTACAGAGGGTCGTTGCGGAGAAGATCGCCATACTCTTTGACGAAGGCACCGCAGCCACTTGCGGTCTGTACAATGGCTTCGACACCCGCCTGGACTTTCGGCCACCAGGCATCGATATTGCGCCTTGCCCTATTCAGTGCGCTTTCTTGTGCGTCAAGGTGGTAATCGGTTGCGCCACAGCAACCCGCCTCAGCCACGTGGTCTATGCTGACACCGAGACGGTCGAGCACCCTGGCAGCCGCCGCATTGGTATTGGGAGAGAGCGATCTTTGCACACAGCCCTCAAGCATCAACATTCGTCGCTCATGTTGAACTTTGGGCCGCTCGCCCGGGCCAGTGATTCCCGGTGGGATTTTGTCGTTGATGGATTTCGGTAGTGCAAAGCGGACCAGTCGGCCCGCTTTGAGCAGCATACCAAATGTGCGGGGGCTCGGAATGATTTGACGGAGGCCGGCGCGTAAGGCCCGTTGAGCGAGAGGGCGTTTCACCTGCTGGTCAAGCATTTCTCGGCCGATGTCGAGCAAAGTGTGATACTTCACGCCCGACGGGCATGTTGTTTCGCAGTTGCGGCACGTCAGACAACGATCCAGATGCAATTGTGTTTTTTCAGTGACGGGTTGGCCCTCCATCATCTGCTTGATCAGATATATGCGGCCACGGGGTCCGTCAAGCTCATTACCGAGAAGCTGATAGGTTGGACAGGTTGCGTTGCAGAACCCGCAATGCACGCATGTCCGCAAGATTTCTTCGGCTTCTTCGCCTCGCGTGAGCGCGCGAGCGTCTTCGCTCAGGTTTGTTTGCATAGTCGGTGGGTCACAAATCTGCGTACATGCGACCAGGGTTTAGTATTCTGTGAGGATCCAGGCGCGCTTTCAACCGCTGGTGATAGCGAACTAATGGCTCTGCTAGTGGATGAAACGGCTCGACGCTTTCAACACTTCTAAAACAGGTTGCATGACCACCATGTGCACTAACGATGCTTCGAATTTCGCCTGCACTTGCATCGCTTCTAAGCCAACGCTGTGCGCCTCCCCAATCGATGAGCGTGTCGCCGGGGAGCGGGATCAGAGAAGTGTTGTTCGGCAGCGACAAGCGCCAAAGTGCGCGTGTGTCCTCCGTATTATTGAAGAATGAGAGACGATGCTCTAGCAACGCTTCCCAGAAAGACGATTCTGCCGCTTCAGCGCCAATTCGATCCGTAGCCGCGCGAACCGACCCTTCGCCACCTTCAAGCCGCACATGCAACCGACCGTCAAAATGGCATGCGCCGCTTACTGGCAGCGCAGATTTTCTCCAAGCCGCAAGTTCACGCAATGCTTCCTCTGCATCGGTCGCAATGCTCAAGAATGCGGAAGCACGTGGTTTAGGAAGCACTTTAAGTGACACTTCGGTCAATAAGCCAAGACATCCGAAGCTTCCAGCAATCAAGCGTGATACATCATAGCCTGCGACATTTTTCATGACCTGGCCGCCAAAACGCAGATGTCGTCCTTCGCCTGTCACGACCCGGCAGCCCAGTACAAAGTCCCGCAGCGACCCCGCCCATGGACGACGGGGCCCGGACAAGCCGCTTGCCACAGCGCCACCTATTGTCGCCATCCCGCCAAATGTCGGTGGCTCCGCAGGCAACATCTGGTTTGCGGCGTCGAGGACTGCGTTAACCTCCGACAAAGGAGTTCCTGAACGCGCGGTGATGACGAGTTCGCTTGGATCGTAGCTGACGATCCCGCAATTCGAGCGGGTATCGATATCCACGCCGTCTACGCGCCGGCCGAGCGTGTGCTTACTATTGCTGCCACGAATGCGTAGCGGCTCTTGATTGGCAATTGCTTGTCGAACGCGATCAATCAGGCGGTTTGTATCGTCACGGTCACGGTGAGCGCCTTGCATTAGAATCGTTCCAGTTCGGGATGAGACAGGACGCCATGATGTATGTGCATTGAACCAAACTCAGCGCAGCGATGCAGGGTGGGGACGTTCTTGCCGGGGTTAAGCAAGCCAGAAGGGTCGAACGCTGCCTTTACCGAATGAAAGAACATCAATTCACCGCTACTGAACTGGGCGCACATTTGATTGATCTTTTCACGCCCAACGCCGTGCTCCCCAGTAATGCTGCCTCCCACCTCTACACACAGTTCGAGAATCCGCGCACCAATTGCCTCAGCACGCTCGGTTTCACCGGGCGTATTTGCGTCAAAAAGGATTAAAGGATGCATGTTCCCGTCGCCGGCATGAAAGACATTCGCGACACGCAGTTGATATTGCGACGACAAATCAGCAATTCCGCGTAGCACCTTCGCCAACTCGCGTCGAGGGATGGAGCCATCCATGCAGTAATAGTCTGGAGAGATTCTGCCGACAGCGGGAAACGCGTTCTTGCGTCCTGCCCAAAAGCGCTGACGTTCGGCCTCATTTGCGGCCAGACGAATATCCGTGGCGCCTGCAGCGCGCAGAAGAATCTCGACACGTTCGCAATCCTCGTTGACGTCAGACTCTGCGCCATCGACTTCGCACAGAAGGAGGGCTTCCGCGTCAATCGGATACCCTGCGTGGATAAAATCTTCCGCTGCCCGGATTGCGAGGTTATCCATCATCTCTAGACCACCCGGTATGACTCCTTCTGCGATGATGCGAGCGACGGCGTTGCCTGCTTCCTCAACATTATCGAAACTTGCAAGCAAGACCTTAGTGCTCTGTGGCTTCGTCAGTAACTTGACTGTTACCTCGGTCACGACTCCGAGCAAACCCTCCGACCCAGTGAACAGTGCGAGCAAGTCAAACCCTGGCGAGTCAGGCGCTTCCGAGCCGAGCGTTATCCTTTCGCCCTCAATTGTGATGATCTCTACTCGCAAAATATTATGGACGGTTAAACCGTACTTGAGGCAGTGCACTCCGCCGGCATTCTCTGCGACATTGCCGCCTATGGAGCAAGCAATCTGTGAAGACGGATCCGGTGCGTAATAAAGGCCGTGTGGTGCAGCAGCTTGAGAGATTGCGAGGTTTCTGACGCCCGGTTGCACGCGACCGATGCTCGCCTCAGGATCGATCTCCAAAATGCGATTAAAACGCGACATGACCAAGAGAATTCCTTTCTCCAAGGGCAACGCACCACCTGAGAGGCCGGTGCCGGCTCCCCGAGCAACGACTGCGACACCGCGAGTATTTGCGTATTTGAGGAGCGCCTGAACTTCGTCAACTGAGCTGGGGAGCGCCACAAGCATCGGCGTTATGCGATAGGCCGATAGTCCATCGCATTCAAAGGGTCTTAAATCTTCTGCTTCATGCAGAAGTTGCAGACGGGGGAGCAAAGCCTGTAGCTCGTGCACGATAGTGACTTTGTCGTGAGTGACGAGAGGGCCGTCGATTTGCTCGTCGTACGCGTACGTCATCGATGTCTCCAATAAACCGCGATTTTGCGTATATTCTTCCATTTACCGAAAAGAGTGTCGACCGATTTCAAACTGGTAATACCAGTTTTTGACTGAGACGTATGTCAACACAGCACGCCACCAAGGGATGGCACTGGCTTCAGCCAGTACGCAACTCTTGAGTACGCGTGCTAGCATCGCTCTCAGGTAATACCAGCGGCGGATGAGATGAAAAGCCTATCGAAGGATGGAGAAGGAAGTCTCGCGGATGTAGTCGTCAAGCGCATTGAACGTTTGATTGTCGACGGAGTGCTCAAGCAAGGGCAGACATTACCGTCTGAGCGACGTCTAACAGAGAAAATAGGAGTGTCTCGTACAGCATTACGCGAGGGGCTGAAGACTCTGCGTGCGCGCGGGCTTATAGAAACCGCCCAGGGAAAAGGATCGGTCGTCGCAAACTTGACAGCGGAGCCGGCCCAAACACCGATGATGCAATTGCTCACAACTCAGCCTCGAACGCTCTATGATCTTCTTGAGGTGCGCGAGATGTTGGAGGCCGAATCTGCCCGTCTTGCTGCACTACGCGCCACGTCCGCTGATCTCATCCTGATCAAACGTAGATACGAAGACATGATGACGGCCAGCACCAAGGAAACCGATGCGTCGACGCATGCACGGCTAGACCATGCGTTTCATTCGGCTATATGCGAGGCGTCACATAACCCCGTGCTTGTGCATACGCTCGCAATGCTGAACGAACTGATGCTCAGCGCGGTCTTCGCCTCGGTGAATAATCTCTACCACCGCGAGCCCCAAAAGCGAGAGATCGATCGTCAGCACTCAAAGTTATACAAATCCGTAACCGGACGCCTTCCAGAGCAGGCCAAACGGGCCGCGATCGCCCATGTGAAAGGTGTACGTCAGTGCCTAAGCGAAATTGAACAGGACGAGCAGCGGCTCGTGCGGGCGACTCTTCGGCTCGAAGGATGGAACTGACCGGGCATTTTTGTCTAGTGAAATGGGCAGCCGCAGTCTCGCCAATCGGGGGTTGGCAGCAGTAGCTGGCGACTGTTATCGAACTGGGGTAGCGTTAGGTACTGCGGCGCTGGCATCGGCAGGGACTACTGATGCCGTCTTGCCGGACTATCGGCGGGCATCGGCGGTACCAGCACGATACTGTGCAGATCCTGCCCGACAACGAGCCTGCCGCAACCGGCAAATACATCTGCTACGCTCGTGTTTCCTCACACGACCAGGCTGAAGAACTCAAAACGCAGGCCGCGAGAATTGAAAAGCACTGCGCTGACGCCGGCATCGCGGATATCGAGGTGATCACTGACCCCGGAAGCGGGCTGAACTATCGCAGGAAGGGACTGCAACGGCTGCTGGGTGGCGCTCTCCGTGGTCACGTTGCACGACTGGTGCCGGTCACCAAAGACCGGTTGTTGCGTTTCGGTAGCGAGCTACTGTTCCGTATCCGCGAATTCTTTCACGTCGAAGTCGTCATACTGGACCGGGTCCCGGACGTAAGCCGCGAGCGGCAGCACACGGAAGACCTCGTCGAGATCCTGACGGTGTTTTCATCGGGCCTGTACGGTTCACGCAGCTGAAAGAACCTGCGGGCGCTGGCAGTCTGATGCAGACGACCACGCAGACCTGCCTATACCGCTGCATTTTCAGCAGGTTACAGCACGGATCGCTTTTCGCGACCGCGAGATGATCCATATTGAAACCCACTTCGATTACGTCAAACTGGGCGTTCAGGCGCCACGCGGTCGGCAGGAGCCTGGTCGAACACGACGATCGCACGCCGTCTCGCGTGTCACGATGGATCCCCAACTGACGCGATGCCGGCGTCTGCAACGCTGCGCCGAATGACCGTGCGTCGTGCGCGCCTGACGGTGTGATTTTCTAATCTGACACGACGCGCGTCAAATCGTTTGCCCTGTGTTTTCGCCGGGGCTGAGCTGAAACGCGCCCGCGATCGAAGTCGACGAAAACGCGTTCAAGATAGGCGCGCATCCGGCCAAGCGCTTCTTCGCGACCAGGAAACCCCTGCAGCGCCATTCGCATCCAGAAGCCATCGATCAGGACGGAGATATCTATTGCTACCTGTCGCGCCTCCGTGATCGGCAGTAACGAGCGCAAGCTGAAAACGAGGTTGTCGTCCATCCGGCGATAAACAACCTTCTGGATACGCAAAAACCTGGGGTTGAAGCAAGCGTCGCCACAAAACGACACCCACCCTTGAGCGATCGACCTGGTAAATCCGCGCTCCGAGAAATTTCCTTCGATGATCGCCCAAATCCTTTCGATCGGTGTTGCCGCTTTGCCGACACAGACAAGAACATCGTTACGTTGTTCTGCAAGCGAAAACCGGATGGTGCTCTCGATGAGCTCGTTTTTGTCTTTGAAATCGTGGTGGACGAGACCATTCGACAGACCCGCTCGCTCGGCTACCCGCGCCGTCGTAATCCCGGATAAACCGTGCTCCTACATGGTCAGGTAGGCGGCTTCCATTAGGTCAGCCCGACGGATGTTCCTTATCGACTTGCTTGGCATGAGTAAACAGAACAACTCAAAGTTATACGTAGCGACGTCACAGACGCTCCTGAAAAAAGAGTATATCGCCTTGCCAGTTGCGATGCCGCAGACTCATTTCTCGAAATTGCCCATGGCAATAAAACCTGGTCAAAGCATCGCGCACGGGGCCAGATATGAAATCCCCCCCCCACAAACAATAAAATCTGTCCATCCGCGTCAGCTTCACATTTGAAACGGAGCCCAGTCGTAACGAGACTGCCCTGAGCCTGACGCACAGATGTGTTCCGGCTGCTCGAATCGTTAGCAACACACGTCGTAAGGGAAATCATCCACCAAGCTGTGTTTCACGACAGCCCGGTGTCTTACGCATTCATACAGTTACTGGGTTTTCAGCGTATTGAGGTGATCCATGCCGATGTCTGCGACGAGCTTAGCCTGGATGGGTTGAATTGCCGTATTGACAGCGGCGGCGCCGAAGTCGAGCCCGACGATGACACGGTTGGGCCGCTGGCCGTTGGGTTTGGCGATGAGATCGACGAGGGTGGTCGCGATGTCGTGGGGATTAGGCGCATTCTCCGAGCTGAACAGGCCGCCCAGGAATTCCTCGAAGGCGGCGGGCATTTTGGCCACTTCGCCGTAGGCGTCGGCGCGGCCAATGTCAGCCGGCTTCTGGATTGCCGTGTACAGCTTCGTCGGATACGGGCCAGGTTGAACCAGAACCACATCGATGCCTTGCTGTGACAGTTCGTAGCGGTAGCCTTCCGTCACGGCCTCGACTGCGTGCTTGGACGCGCCGTAAAGTGCGAAGAAGGGCAGCGTCACGCGGCCAAGGATGGAGCCGATGTTGATGATGAGACCGGCCTTTGCCTGATGCATGCTGGGCAGGGCGGCGCGGGTCACACGCTGGATGCCGAACACGTTCACATCGAACATGGCGCGCGTCTGCTCCGGCGTGAACGTCTCCTGGATGCCACCGGCAGCGATACCGGCGTTATTGATCAGGACATCAAGCTTGCCACCGGTTTTCGCAAACAGTGCCTTGAACGCGGCATCAACGCTGGCGTCGCTGGTGACGTCGAGTTCAAGCGTCTCGATGCCTTTGGCCTGCAGTTCCTGGGCGGCTTCACGGTGGCGATCATTGATGTCGCGCATGGTTGCGAAAACGCGATGGCCGGCAGCGGCCAGAGTTTTGGCCACGTCGTTGCCGAAACCGTTCGAGGTGCCGGTGATGAGAATTGTTTTGGACATGCTGTTTCCTTTCAGTCGTGCAGGTCAGTAAAAGCCCGTTGGTGTGAGCGTCCCCGCTGGGTTGAACGCATCGCGTATCCGTTGCGGAAAATTATTTCTGTAACGAACGCTCCAAATATAAGTAACCCCAATGTCGTCGTCAAGAATTTTTTAACGTACACTACAAATATTGCCATGAGGAGCCGATCATGCGGCGAGGACGCCCAAGAGAATTCGACCGGGAAAAGGCTTTAACGGATGCTATGCTGCTGTTTTGGCGCAAGGGCTTTCACGCGACATCGCTGCGCGATCTGGGTGACGCGCTTGGTATTCGCATGCCAAGTCTTTACGCCGCTTTTGGCAGCAAGGAGGCACTTTTTGTCGAGGCCGTCGACCTCTACATGCAACTAACTCAAGCATTGCTCTGGCGACATTTGCTGGAAATCGCGTGGGCTCGTGAAGCGATTCGAGAGCTTTTGTTGGCGACAGCCCGCGAACTCACGAACCAAACGGCGCACCCCGTTGGATGCATGGTCACATTCGCGACGATTGACGAGGACATGCCAGATGCTGTCGTTGCGGCGATCCGGAATGCGCGACGCGCCTGGCTAAAAGTGATCCGCGACCGATTGGAAATCGCTGTCCACGAAGGCGAGCTTGCAGGCTCGGCTGAAGCGGACAGGCTGAGCCATTTTTACGCAGCAATTGTGCAAAGCATCGGCATTCAGGCACACGACGGCGCGTCCTATTCGGAGCTCGAAGGCATAGTCGGCCTCGCTATGGCCGCGTGGCCCGCAAGAGGTATTCGTCATCGAAGCGAGCCGTGATATGGAGCATTGGCCGGCTGACCGAAGAGATGCCACTGGTAAGAGAGGGCCAATAGGTACCAGTCTCGGCGTCGATGAGGTTACAGCGCGTGAGCAGCTCATGCTTCGGCTGACAGTTTTTTTCTGTCAGCGGTCAGACCGGTCACTTTGTTACAACGACCAGTCGCCACGAGCGATCTTCTATTAAATTCACTGTTGCGATAAAAGTGCAAATCCCGGCCATAAGGGGAAGCCTACCCTCGCAAATCCTCGCCTCTCCGACGTGTGCAATCCGAAATCGCAATCACAGACATAGCTCGCGCATATGCGACGGGCGCACCCGATGCGACCATCCGCTGTCAATATTGCATATTCTTCGTATAATCCACAATCGAATCCGGCCCAAGGGAAGCCCGCGTTGCGTAAGTTTGGGAAGCTTCGGATTTCGTGATGATTTATCTGATCGGAGGTGGTAGGGATGGATCGTCTGCAGGCGATGGAAGTTTTCACTAAAGTCGTGGAGCTTAACAGCTTCTCCAAAGCCGCCGAAGCACTGGAAATAACCCCGGCCTCGGCGTCGACAATCATCCAGAAGCTGGAGGAATGGCTGAATGTTCGACTGCTAAATCGCACGACACGAAAGTTGAATCTGACGCCAGAGGGAGCAGAGTACTACAGGTCGTGCGTCCAGGTGCTGGCAGCGGTCGAAGAGAGTGAGCATGCCTTGGTGGGAATGGGCCATAGGCCACGCGGAAAATTGCGGATCGATATGCCTGGCTCGCTGGGAAAGATCGTTCTCGTCCCGCAGATACCGAGCTTTCGCACCCTATACCCTGAGATCGATATAATGATAGGTTTTAGCGATCGGGATGTGGATCTGGTTGAAGACGGTGTTGATTGCGCTATACGCGTGGGACCGCTACGTGACTCAACGCTCGTGGCAAAAAAAATTGGGCTCGCTGAATGTTGTGACAGCGGCGAGCCCTGATTACCTCGAGCAACATGGCACACCTCGAACTGTCGCTGATCTGGCGGAACACTCGGCAGTGCATTATTTTTCAAGCCGCGCCGGTCGCACTCTTGATCTGAATTTTGCCGGCGCTGGCGCGGTAAGCGAAATAAAAATGAAGGGAAATCTCGCCTTCAATGACATGGAAGCTTATGTTCTCGCTGGGGCTGGCGGAGCGGGGATCATTCAAGCTCCGTGCCATATCGTGCATGCTTATCTTGAAAAAGGCGCGCTGGTTGAAATTCTTCAAGATATCAGGCCACCAGCGAAAGACATATCAGCAGTTTTCCCCCAGAACAGACACCCTTCAAGAAAGCTGCACATGTTCATCGATTGGGCGGCGAGCTTGTTCGGTCGGAGTCCAATGCTGAGCCGCCTGAATGAATTGACACCCAGCGCAAGAGATGTGACGACGAAGATGGACGCATCGTTGGAATATCAGATCGCCTCGTTCTAGCACGATTAAAGGGAAGCGTAGCGCATCTAGCGGGTCGTTTCACCCGCTACGCGATGAACTACGCTGCGAACGTCTTTCACCCGAATTGGTCGTTTTTTCCCAGCAAGATTGGTGGACCTCCAGACGATGCTGCTATGAATATCGCATAGACCTTGCGAATCGTTTCGATCACATCCCACTGACCGCTCACGCCACTCGGGAAAAATAAAGTGTCACCAGCACGGAACGAAATTGGTTCCCCCACGTCGGGGGTAAAGGTCGCTGCACCAGCCAATATGTGCATCAGCTCCGCATCGGGATACGTCCATGGGAACCGCCCAGGCGAGCACTCCCAAATCGCGGTGGTGAAATGGTCCGCCTTGCCGAGCGGATGTGATGAAGTGCGTGGCGTTGTGACGCCGATCGCACGGGGCAACACTCCTTCGTCTTTCATTTCGACCACAAGTGGATCAATTTTTTTGATTTCCATGTCTTCGGACTCGACGTTGTCCCTGAACAGGGCCAAGGTAGCGTCGACCCCGGACCTGAAGTTGGCTGTGCAGTCGGTAATTCGCCATCGATAGCTTGAACGATTGGAAGTGAGGGTGATCACCACCTGATGGTGTCTACAGGGCGTCAATGCCGATCCCGGCATACAACGCCCTGCATCGAGATGCGATGCGTTACGACCTCAGCAGTGACTTCACTTGCGGGATGTCAGCGACACCATTCGGGAGCAGTGCCACTGCAGCTGGCACTTGGTCGATGAATTCGCGCAGCAGCTTGATCTTTCCATTCTCGGCGAGGACCAGACCACCGTAATGGAAGTCGAAATGGCGACCGCTGCTTGTCTTCTTGTCGACGTAAAATTCCGCAAACATCGCGTTCGGTTCATCAATGTGCACGTTGATGTTGATGAATTCAAAACCAGGCACAAGTTGCAGCAGCTTGCCAAGATAGGTTTCCAGTGCTTCGTGGCCTTGGTATCGATTATTAAGGCCGAGTAGGGGCCAGTACGGAAAATCCAACGCTCCGTCTTCGGTAAAGCAAGCTGCAGCTGCAGCGTTATCACCTCTAGCCAACGCCTGAGCGTAAATAGCGAAAATTTCACGAGCAGTATTCATAACGTAATAATCCTAAGAAGTGTGCGCGCCATCTCGGTTCACTATCAGATTGCTTTTCGCCTGACGCAATCCTGCAAGGCAGTGGGTCGAGAACAATCATCTTTTCGAGATGGTGGTCGGATCGCCTGTTGCATCGTTGATCCTTGAGCCAAAGTCTACTCAGCTACGATCAAGAGTAAAATCGATAACACTTAAATGATTCTTTGCGTTTCGTGAACAATGCGGCGCAAACCTATCGACGGTTGCGTGAGAGTCTGCTAATTTGGACCGAGTCGATGCGATGTCATGGAGCAGGCGTACGACGGAAAACAGATGCTCCCTTGCAAACCTGATAACGCGCCAGCAATCATGGCCGACATGAGCCATCGCTGGTTAGAGAGGTTTACCAGAGAGATGTCGTTAAAACGCGGTGGAGCGCCTAGCGGCCGAGGTTTGTCTCCCAGTGAGCTCAGTTCACGCGCTAGAGCGCGTCGTAGACGGGAGCTGTTGGTTAATTAAGAGCACGTGAGCTGTTCAACGATTGCACAAATTTTGGTGTGAGATTACCATCGCTTGCGCTTCGTCGAGAAAAAGCCGAATCAACGACTGTGATCTGCAGGGGAAGGAGTGAGAATTCCGATTTTACGTGGCGCATTATTGAGGCTGATCCGGAACTCCGGACCAGTCAGAGATCGAAAAATCCGGCATGATTCAGGAACTGCGACCAGGAGGTGATGCCGGAAGAAGAGCAGGTACACCCACGAGCAGATTGCCTACGCGCTGAAGCAGACGGAGCTGGGTACACCCATAGCCGAGATGTGTCGCAAGATGGGCATCCGCGATCCGACGCTTTATAATTGGCGTACGAAGTTCGGCGGGCTGTCGCCCTCCAAAGCGTGGCGCATGAAGCGGCTCGAGCAAGAAAACGCGAAGTCCAAAAGGCTGGTGGCTGACCTGTCACTGGACAAGGCGATGTTGCAGGATGTGCTGGCAAAAAATGTATGGTCCGCCCCGGCTGCGTGCACTCGCAACAGACTTGATGCATCGCTTTGGCGGGAGCCAGCGGCAGACCTTTGCGGTATTGAAGCTGTCCCGTTCGGTGTACAGGTATCAGTCCGTGGCACGCGACCCAAGCGCGCTCGTCGTGCGCATCCGGGAGATTACGCAGACGCCGGTGCACGATGACTATCGCCGCGTGCGCGTGATGCTGCGCTGGGAAGGCCGGCGCGATAACCCCAAAAGGGTCTACCGGCTGTATCGCGAGCAGGGCCTGTCGTTGCGGCACAGGCGGCCCAGGCGAAAAACAAGTCGGCGAGACTGCGACAGCCGAAGCAGACAGTCACTACCGTCAACGAAATCTGGAGTATGGACTTCGTCGCGGACGCACTGTTTGACGGTTGGCGTTTGCGCACGCTCACGATTGTCGACAACTACACGCGTGAGTGTCTGGCTATCGATGTCGGGGCGTCGCTCAGAGGCGAAGACGTGGTTGCCGCCCTGAATCGCACCACGGCGAATCGGCCATTGCCGCGCTTTATCAAGGCAGATAACAGGTAGGAGTTCATCTCGAAAGCGCTGGATCGATGGGCATACGAGAACGGCGTGGGAATCGACTTCTCACGTCCCGGTAAGCCAACCGATAACGCAAAGAACGAGTCGTTCAATGGACGCTTCCGCGAGGAGTGCCTGAACTCACACTGGTTCTTGTCGCTGCAAGATGCCAGGCGCAAAATCGAGGTGCGGCGTGAGTACTATAACGAGGCGCATCCCTATTCTGCACTGGCGTGGATGACGACGGCCGAATTCGCTCGTCAGCAAGCGTGTCGAGTGAATTCGGCCCAGCCAACAGAGCCGGAAATTTCTCAGAACGGCCCTGATCCTGAGTCAGCCTCAACGCCATAGATTTGCTAGAGATCCATTGGCGCTACTGAAGGGGGCAGGTCATTATGACTCAGCGGGCGGAAATAAAACCCGATATGCCAAGTACCGCTCAATAACTTGCCAAGGGGATGGCTCGATTCGCACAGGTTTCTGAGCATTGCGAAGCTTCTCGGCCGGACGCATAGTCAAAGCTCCAAACTAGCATTGGCTGGCGGTTTTCGCTTTAACCTGAGGTTGAAGGTAAAGGGAGACCCATAGCTCACGGTATCAGCGAGGCTGGCCACTTCATATCCAAGTTATTGGTGCGGCGCAATTTCGGCGACCGATAGATGACGGCTCATCAAATTAACCGTTCTGTGGCTCCTTGCCAGGCAACCACTTTACCACTTCGACTACGAAGCCCGGCACCACCTCGTAACGCCCTTGCCAGACCATCGGGGTGCGCGATAGAGGTTGAACAATCTTGAAGCCCGCCGCTTGCGCGTCTCTCAAAGTTGCAGGCACATCGTCGACCTCATAGAGCAATTTCGTGTCAAGGCGCCACTGATCGTATGTCTCCGCACTGTCAGTTATCTGAGCCGAGATGTTCCCATGAGGTGAAGTGATTCCAATCATTCGCGCCTTGATTGCCGGCATTTCAAAGTCATAGTTCACACGCCCGTCCAAATCTTTCGTGTATCTCTCAACTAGCGGTTCCGCCTCTGCTGTCGTTAGTATGACGCGTGCATAGGTGGACTTTACGTGAGAAGCCAGAGAACGCGATAATGCTCTATCGTCGCTGCTTCGCGACAAGTCAGGTGCGTCCACAGCCACGTTGTCGGGAGCGACGGGTGTTTGATCAACTTGGGCAAGTACTGCAGTACTTGTTGCGGAGAGCGGTGCTGCGATTGCCCGCAGACGAGTAAGTTTCATATCTATCTCCTGGGACTGTTAGTTACCGCACCGATGGTTACGAAGAGTGTGGCTTCGGAACGCATCCTCCACTCCGTGTAACCATCGCAGGGTATTAGATTTATCTGGAGTACGATCGCCGCGCATACCCGATTAGTTCTTAATTTTGATCAAGATTTTCCCCATCGGGCCACTTCGTAGCCGATCAAAAGCTTCGCGAAGTTGCTTAAACTCGTAAATGCGGTCAATGTGAGGTCGAGCGCCGACTTTGTTCATCACTTGCAGTAGATCGTTCCAGGTTACACGAGTTTCTTCCGGCGTGTAGTACCCCAGTGCCATTGCGCCTATACGGAGCCGCCGCGAGAAGAGTGATCCTGTGTCGAAGTTCGGCACCGGGCCAGCAAGCTCTCCCACCAGGCTGATTCGACCGAGTTCCCCCATCGCTTCAATCACTTCGGTGAACAGTGCGCCGCCTACATTATCAACCGCCAGATTGACGCCTTGATCGCCGAGTACTTCCCTTGTTTTGGCTCGCCACTCCGCGTCTTCGGGACTAAATGCGTAAGCCGCGCCTAGGTTTTTCAGTCGTTCCTGCTTGTCTTTGCTGCGCGACAGCGCCACCACGGTGTGTCCCATCGCTGCTGCAAGCTGGACTGTCGCGACACCTACTCCTCCAGAGGCCCCGGTGACAAGTATGTTGGAGTTAGGTTTTAGGGGCTCCCACATGGTCAATGCGCGGTAGGCCGCCATGTAGACCAGAGTGGCGCACGACGCCTCTTCATCGGTCCAACCATCGGGAATTTCTACCAGACTCTCGGCTGGAATCGCAATTTGCTCGGCGAAACTGCCCCAACGAAACACGCCCGCATGACTGCGCAAGATAACACGACGATCGCCGACATTGACTCCCTTCACGCCTGCTCCAACTGACACAACCGTGCCTACACCATCGCGACCGAGTACGTGTGGAAGCGGTGGATTGACTGGGTAAGGATAGCGCTTCTCAGCCAGATAGAGATCTGCAGGGTTGAGTGCAGCGAATTGCACGTCCATCACCACTTCGCCCGAACTGGCTTTGGGGCTTTCGACATCACCTAGATTCAAATGCTCAATTCCTGCCTCACCATTCCATAGCCATGCTTTCATTCACCTTCTCCTTGTCTGTACGATCTGCTCGACAGGTTTCTGCAAGTTTCATTATGCAACTGTAGTCCGTTTAGCTTCTATGTGCAACTTTTTATTCGTAAAGTAAAAGCCTAGGATCAAACTGTGGCTCTACAAATTGCAACACGATCGGAGTACAAACGCTGTACGGGTTGCGTAGTGATCGCCGTTCATCCCAGCTCGATGACGCTCCGAGCGGTCCTGTCACATAGCGCATAAATCATGCGCAGCGTCAGGAAACGAAGGTAACAATTGATCGGGATAGTTGCATAAAGCAACGTATTGTTGTAACGTAGATCAAGGCTCAGCGTAGTGGAGACGTATCGTGCAGAGGAAGTCCTTCAGTGGTATGAACTGTTCGATCGCCAAGGCTCTCGATCAGGTCGGAGAATGGTGGTCCCTCCTAATTATTCGAGAATGCTCGCAGGGAGCGGCGCGTTTCGACGAAATCCAAAGCGAGCTAGGCATCGCTCGCAATATTCTTACGAATCGTCTCGAGCGTCTGGTTCAGCTTGGTATACTGGAGAGATTTTCCATTAATAACAGGACCAATACTGACGGCTATAGGTTGACCGAAAAAGGAGAAGATCTTTATCCCGTTTTGATTGCTTTGATGCAATGGGGGGGATCGTTGGCTCGTCAGGAAGGATATGGTGCCAACCTTATTGGTAGAGCACGCTACGGGAAAGGCCGTCGAACAAATAGCGGTGCGCAGCAAATCTGGAAGAGCGCTTTCGTTTCGCGACGTCCGGTTCGAAGAAGGGCCTGGTGCCAGAGAGAAAACGCGCACTCTCATTCGAAAAAGAAACGAGCGCATTCTCGAAGGACAGAGTCATTCGTGAGAATTACTGCGCGGGCGCACGCATCGCTGCGACGAATTGAATAGCTGCCGTGCGCAATTAGTTTATCTTCCCCATTGGGAAATCGTGAAATGTCATCTGATGGCCGATGGTGTCAGTGCTGTTCTCGACTTGCAAACGCGACCTCATACCGCGCATCTCACTGGTCTGAACGGTATTTAAAGCATCAAGACGGAGGTAAGGCGTTGGAGTAGCTGCCGCGCGGGTGCCGACCGACAGTTCAATGCCCGTTTCGATCAAGCCGTTCGCTACATAACTCTCAAACGCCAATGTCTTTGGTTTTCATTCCACGTCGGCTAAACTTCTTTGTTGGTAAAAGCGGCCGACGAGCAGGGCGAGGCGATAGAGCAGGGCGGCGTCCCCCTTTTGCAAGGTAATCAGAAACCGCTGTCAGACGTGCACGAAGGATGCCGGTCTCATCCAGTTGCTGCGCGAGCTGTTCCCAGGTCGACGCGAGCTCTTCCTCCACGCTCGCGCGCCGCGAATCTGATGTGGCTAGCAGCGCCCTCAAGGCAGAGATTGCGTCGCGCAACTCGTCGCGCTCGGCAAGGTGGGCATTCTGGGCTGCTGCGGCCCGTTCGACAGCGATCCGGAGTTCGTTTCGTGCCTCACGTGCTGCCGTGCGCTCGGTATCAATCTCAAGAAGCGCCCGCTTTTCTGCCGCAACCATGCGCTGCTCGCTCTGGTTGTGAGCCTGACGCAACTTTTCCAGTTCCTCGCCAAATTCCCGCCGCGCGTCGGACAGAGCTGCAGCGGACACTGTCGCTTCATGTCTCGCCTGCATGAGTTGATCACTTAACATCGATTTCGCGGTTTCCAGCTCCACCACACGGGATTGCAGTCTTGCTGCCTGCTGCTCGACGTCGGCGGCGTGGTTTAGGGCCCGCTCGGTGGCTGCAACTGCAGCATCCCGTTCGGACGCCGATAGCCTCGCTTGTTCCCGGGCCGCGTCAATTTCGCGTTGCGCGTCCAATCTAAACGCATCCCATGCATTGCTGGCGGCATCCCCGGAGAGGCGCCATAACGTCGCCACCAATTCACCGGCGGCCTTGGCCACGTCAGGCGGGAGATCTGGATGTCCGATATCGACGCGTGTCTGTTCGCGCACGCTGGCCCAAAAATCACGTAAAGCCTTCGCCGGAGCGCTCATGCTGCCTTTGCGCACAAGCTGATACAGCCTGTTGGCCGTGGGCGTCTCGCCATAACGGAAGAAGATCAGCCCGCAAACCTCCCGATACAGCGCCTGCGTATCAGAGACACGTTCACGGATGGCGGCGATGTCGGATTCAAGGTTCATAAGTGTGTTCTCGCGATGGGTGGCTGGCGTGTTAATAATACAACGTATTACCGAAGGTTTACAACAAATTGGCCTCATACACGACATTAGTACTATAATGTCGTGTATCACGTTGACTTGACGTTTCACCAGAAAATCCCGCGTTTTCGGAGCCTCAGACCGTGTCCGACACTCATCTCGCCACCATCCAGCCCGTCGAATCGCTGGTCGTCCCGGAAATGCTCGACGGCCGCGACGGCACAAATCGCGGCTCGATCGAGAATTCGCAGCTATCCGCCCGCAACGACCTGGATGCCGTGCGCGCCTGGCTATCGAACTACGCAGATACGAAGACGACCTTCGACAACTACCGCAAGGAAGCCGAGCGTTTGTTGCTGTGGGCCGTCGTGCAGCTTGGCAAGCCGCTGTCATCACTGACGCACGAGGATCTGTTGCTGTTCAAATCATTCTTGGTGGACCCGCAGCCTGCCAGCCGCTGGGTGTCAGCCAATGGCGGCAAATATCCGCGCGGCGATGAACGCTGGCGTCCGTTCAATGGTCCCCTGTCACCGGCCAGCCAGCGACAGGCGCTGATCATCCTCAACGCGATGTTCACGTGGCTGGTGAGCGCCGGCTATCTGCGTGGCAATCCGATGGCGCTCCTTCGGCAGCGCGCCAAGCGCTCGGCGCCACGAGTCACGCGCTATCTGTCGGTCTCGCTCTGGGACGAAGTGAAGGAATTCGTCCAGCAACTACCACAGGAAACAGAGGCGCAACGGGCCTATTACGCCCGATGCCGCTGGCTGACGACGCTGTTCTATCTACAAGGCATGCGGATTTCCGAGGTTGCAGGCGGCCAGATGGGCAGCTTTTTCCGCCGGCTCGGTCCGGACGGACGGGATCAGTGGTGGCTGGAGAC
This sequence comes from Paraburkholderia bengalensis, assembly GCF_037126505.1. Taxonomy (NCBI): domain Bacteria; kingdom Pseudomonadati; phylum Pseudomonadota; class Betaproteobacteria; order Burkholderiales; family Burkholderiaceae; genus Paraburkholderia; species Paraburkholderia bengalensis. Next base: position 84,765 of record NZ_JACFYJ010000015.1, on the reverse strand, counting down.
GCTGGGCAAGGGCGACAAAGAGCGGATTGTTCCCGTTTCCATCGAGCTCATTCAGGAACTACGCAGCTACCGCACGCTGCATGGTCTCAGCGCCCTGCCCGTTCGCTCTGAAGATACGCCGCTCATCATTCCATTTAAAGGCAAGAAGCGTTGCCTGTCGCGATCGGCGGTACACGACGCCATTAAAGGCGTGTTCAGTGGCGCAGCGATGTGGCTAAGATCGAAAGGTCCAGAGTTCGCTGATCGCGCAGACGAACTTGAGCGCGCTTCCGCGCACTGGCTGCGCCATACCGCAGGCTCCCATCAGGCGGACGGCGGCGTCGACTTGCGGACGATCCGTGACAATCTTGGGCACGTTTCACTGAACACGACGAGCTTGTATCTCCACACCGAAGAAGATGAACGCCACCGCGAAACGGTTGACCGTCACCGCATGAACTGGAATGACAAAGAAAATGCGTGAAGCTGGGGCGCGCGGAACCGCGATCGACGTCCCTGTCAGTAAGCTAGGCTGCTACACGCCGGTTTCGTGTCCTATGGGCGTCCTTTCAGCCGCTGCGAGCGCCTGTATAAAGGGCCGTGCGTCGGGTGAGAATCTCGGAACTTTGGTCGCAGCGAAACAGTTGCCATGTCTGGTCGATGGACCGGCCATTTTCAGAGAGGCATGGCGTCCTCGGCGCTTCTGGCGGGCAATCAGAAGTTTGAGCGGTAGCATCCGCCGAGGGAACTGCGAATGTCTCAACTGTATGGTTTGACGCGGATCACGACCGTATTTTCTCGCCTTCCACTTCGGCTTAGCGATATCCTATTTTTGATTTATGGGCGGCGCAGTGTGCACTAGCATTGCCGCTAGCCAACTGGTTTGGCGCTAAAGTAGTCGACGGGCCGTGGTTCATATGCACGCGCACAGATTCCGATTTAGGAGGGGCAATGTCAACGGCTTGGCTTATTCGACCCGCTGCATGGACACTCTCACTTGCACCGCCAGCAAACATTGACGTTATTGAAGTCGACGTCGCCTCTGACGATCTCTATACGCTGGTCGCTGAGAGAGAAATTATCATTACAAGCGATATTCACCTCGGTGCGGCATTCCTCCAACGTTGCCGTTGGATAAGGGGAATCATTGGTGTCGGTGACAGGTCGCGTGAAGTCGTCGACCTCGCATTCGCCCGCCACGCGGGGTTACAAGCCGAAGTGATTCCAGGAGTCGAGGTCAACGCCTCCGTACTTGAACAGGTCGTCACTTCCCATCGACGAATCGAGGAGCATCTTCGAGGACTCGACGATATTGCCGAGCATTGGGAAGGAACCTAAGCTCGATAGCCGCAGCTATCGTCTGGATTGCCCATACGCGTCGCCTGGAGTCGACGGCTATTTGGGCAGATAACCCTCCTTCATTTGCTACTTCTTCGAAAACTCGGGCACTACACGTTGCCGTCAACTCTGGTATCTGAAAAACTGCTCATGCAATTTGTCTTCGCAGGGCTAGCGATCGTCTGTGCTGAGGTGCGGCGCGAGCGGCGCGCCATAGGTGCTCCTGCCACACTGCAGCGTGGTAGACCCGCCGTCTAGCGAACCAGCGTTTGCATACCACACCTATTGACGTCGCACGGACGCAGCGCCAGCCGGTCAAATAAATCTGCTGCGACTCGGTTCAAGGGAGCGTCTCAATTTCGTACGACACCGCTTTTCTCACTGGGATATCAGGCGACCGCACCATGAACTGCGTGCGTGGCACGGGAAGAAAGCCTACCTGACGGTAATAGCTTCGCAATTTTGAGGTCGCTTTGGACATCGGTACATCGAACTGGTCGTAGCCAAATTTTGTTTCGTCCTGTCCCTCGTGCTTTACTGAACGATCTGCCTCGTATTGCAGCGGAAACGCTTTGAGGGCGATCAGGCCGACCCCGGCGCGAAACCTGTGTATTAGCGCACGCAGTGCAACCAGCCCAAGGCTGCGCCCCCGGTATTCACGATACACGACCAATCGATCCAGGATTAGTAAGCTCGGATTCCACAAATAGCCATCGCCATGGGCAATGCGAGCCACTCGGGTCTTAATATCATCGTCTCCGTTATACAGCGCCTCATAGTACTGAATGCATGTGCTGTCGCAGTCAAAGACATCGAAGACGGACTCCCCCTCGGTTACAGCACCCACAACATCGACGAATTTAACGCTGAAATAGCCTATTTCGATGTCCTCGCAATCATCATGCGGCAGCAGCAATTTCCCGTCGTATCCGATTACGAACCGTGAAGGCTCCTCGTCTTCAGCGAGGAACTCGTTCTCCGAGCAACGTAGCGTCAACATGTTTGGCCATCAGATAAGAAAGTGAGGTTCGATCCTCGAGCGCCTTATTTGTCTTGCTCCGCTGAGGCAATTCGGCACATTCCGCCACTGCATTTGCTTCTGCAAGTTTTGGCTTCGCTCAGTTTTTCACTTGGCCGTTCCATCCCTTGGGTTGAATGGGCAAGTCCTCAACCTCGGCGGCGTAGAGGCCCATGCGCTCGGACGCTTCGACCATTTGGTCGAGCCCTTTTTTCTGTGCGGCTTTTGACTTTTCTTTGTAAGCCGATACGATCGCTCGCGGTATCATGCGTTGGCCATCCCGTGCTCGGTAGGCGCCAACCAGCTCGCCAGCTTCGATCAGTTCATCGACGAATTTGAGCGAAACGTGTAGAAGCTTCGCAGCCTCTTCCGTTGAGACGTCCCCAGCTCGGCTCGCTTGCTCAACCATGTCCCCTCCTCCTATCTCGATGGTGCGACGATTACCCCAGCGCTAGCCGAGAATGCGTTTTAGCTCTGCCGTGGCGACTAGAGACAAGCGGATTCAATTCTGCCATACGAAAGCGCACCGATGTTGCTATCGACTGGCCGTCTGCTCGGCTACTCCAACGACCTGTAAAGCACGGCGTTCCTGCGTGGGCAGCGACCCACTTAACCGAACGGCTTTCGTTCCGTTTGCCATTCACCGTTTGCACGAATGCGTGATACTCCGCCGCTTACGGCATCGTTCACGGCATTCTCAGGCGGCCCCCTTCACGGCTTTTCTGGCGACGCTTCCGCTGGAAGCAACGGCGGGGACCCGAGCGAGCCCTTGAACTGGCCAATCCGTGCGCCATAGGCACGGCGAAGGCAATCAAGGTCTCCATCGCACATATTGCGTGCCATGACCCAACCTGATTCGGACCGCGCTAGGGCTTTGGGATCCGAAATCGTCTTGAGAGCCGACTGATACAACTCCGCGAGCTCTACGTCCATTGCTGCGAGCCCGGGATCTCCACAGATGGCAATCTCGTCGTCGTGTGTGGCTTTCGTGCAATCGAAGCTCGTTGCGTAAGTAGGTTTCGAGGGTGACGCAGGACCCGTCGATGAAGCGCCGCTCGTCTCGGAAGCCGCCCCCTCTACAGTTGAGACTTCACTCGCAGGCACCGTTTGCATCACCGTCTCCGAGGCGGCTGGACCGCTCTGCGGGATCGAGGCGCTGTTGATTTCGGATGCTGGTTGTGAGATTACGGCGCTGATCGCGTCAGCGGCACTCGCAACAACGGGTTCCGCCGATGAGGACGGGCTAGAGGAACCGCCACCGGACCGGGATGTTGCCCAGACTATTGCGCCCACGACCAGGATGGCTACCAGCACGACCGGGCCGCATCCGGATGAAGAGCGCTCAGGCGGTCGCACAACTTCAATATTTTGGCTGCCGCATCGCGGACAGCGAATGGAGAGGTGCTTTCCACGCGGATACCACGTGTAAGCACAGGCATTACATTGATTTTGTGGGCGCAAACTCATGATCGGACGTTATTCTTTTGATCTCTAAGAGAACTCAATGATGGGAAAACGTTGCGTCGCTGCCCTCGGAGTTGGAAGGCCTAACGATGTCGTCTGGACTGGCAGATTTATCGCCCGGTGCGTTCGCTGCTGTCGGCTTCGCAACAGCGACCTGGTCGACAGCACCGGTAGCGGCCACCGTTCCCCCTGACGCCGCGTCTGCCCCACCTCCAACGACTCGCGGAGCGGAAGGGGAAATATCGCTCAGTGCAGGACTGTGTGAAAGTTGAGGCGTTGACGCGTCGTCCGTCGACTGGGTCGATACGTCGGGTGAATGCGTCATGGCAGATGAGCCGTTGTGAGTGCCTGGATGGCCACCCATGGCGAACATAAGAAACAATGAGCCCAGCGCGCCGATTATTCCAAGTCCTGCAATCTTCGTTTTGCTGCTTCCGCATTTCGGACATCGAGTGGACAAATTGGTCCCACGCGGATACCAGGTCTTACCGCAATTCGCGCATCGGTTTAATGGGCGCATTGTGTTGCGTGTTGCCGCCGCCATTCTGCCCTCTCAATGTTGTCTACTTTCTCTGATGTTTACGGAGAAAGTGCACAAACCTTTAGCTCGGCTGCCGGCACAAGAATGTCGTGTAAATCCTTGCGCAAACGTTTAATTGAATTTGCTTGATGCGCTAATAATCAATGTTCGATACGCCTATCAATTCGCTAGCTAGACTAAGCGGCGATTGTGGTAACGTTTCTCCTCCGCCCGCAATTTTCAGCCATGTCTGCGTATGTGAAACCTCGCTGGATGCGCGATCTGCTGCGCTTCCTGCCTCTGAAAAGCCAATTCGTTCTGTCCGGCAATATCCGAGATCTTCAGGCGTGCGAGGTGGCGCCTGGTGTCGTTACAGCGCAACCGTTGATGGCCTCGCTTTGTGACTGCCTCCAGGAAGCGGGATACGTTCAAACGGTGGCCTGGGACCCGATTTCAGGATTCACGGTTGCTCAAGGTCGATCTGCCCAGGTCGGTCAGGGAGAGGAAACGCTTCGGCGCATTGGCTTGACTCCGGTTGACGGAGCAGCGTCGGGCGGCATCGATATCCTTACGACGACGCTTGAACGCGTGGCGAATCTGGCCGGAGAACCAATCGCGCTCGTCATTGATTTCGCGTCCCGACTCGCTGTGCGAGCGGAAACCCTTAACGCGGCCGAACACAATCTGTTCACGCGCGCGCTGGTTCTTGCGCATACCGCAAAGCCACGGCCGGCGGGCGAGCAGCGGCGCCCTTTCTTCAATACCGTTCTATGGATCGTCGATAAGGAGGGTGACCTCCCGGACTGGTTACTTATCGACAACCCGCGAATCAGACACATTCCCGTTTCCAGACCGGACAGCGCCGCTCGGCGGGCTTTGTCCGGCGCCCTACTTCGTGGCGTGCCCGGCGCGCAGCAAGCAGCTCCCGACGCTCTGGATCAGGCCAGTGACTCGTTCGTTGATGGTTGCGAGGGACTTCTGCTTACCGACATGAACGCGATTGCGACGCTCGCCCGGGTGGAAAATGTGCCCATCGAGAAGATCGCAGACGCGGTCCGACGCTACAAGGTCGGCGTAACGGAGGATCCCTGGCTTCAGATCGACAGAGAGAAGATCCGGAACGCGGAAGCATTCGTTCGCAACAGAGTGAAGGGTCAAGCGCATGCCGTCACTCACATACTTGATCTGGTCAAGCGCGCGATGACAGGAGTCGGCTCCCAGCGCAAGGGAAATCGCCCGCGTGGGGTTGCTTTCCTCGCGGGACCAACAGGCGTCGGCAAGACTGAACTCGCCAAGACCATCACAAGCCTGCTCTTTGGCGACGAAAGCGCCTACATCCGCTTCGATATGTCCGAGTTCAGCGCAGAGCACGCAGATCAGCGGCTCATCGGCGCGCCGCCCGGATACGTCGGTTATGACGTAGGTGGTGAACTCACGAATGCAATTCGGGAGCGGCCATTCAGCGTTGTGCTCTTCGACGAAATCGAAAAGGCACATCCCCGTATCCTCGATAAATTCCTGCAAATCCTCGACGATGGTGTGCTTACGTCCGGGCGCGGTGATCGCGTCTACTTCTCGGAAGCGTTAATAGTCTTCACGTCGAACCTCGGGATTTACCGGCAGGACGAGACGGGAGGTCGTGTTGCCAACGTCGCACCCGGCGACGCCTTTGAGACTATCCAGGTGAAGGTTCTTGAGGAAATCCAGCGCCACTTCAAGCTCGTGCTGAATCGGCCGGAAATTCTCAATCGAATCGGCGAGAATGTCATCGTATTTGACTTTATCCGCAACGACGTTGCTAACGAAATCTCTGAGCAAATGGTCCGCACGGTGCTCGACGATATTGCCGCGCAAGGGATCGATATCGATGTGGAAGACGAATCGTGGTCAGCGCTCAAACTACGCTGCCTGCAGGATTTGTCCAATGGGGGCCGGGGTATCCGCAACCAGATTGAAGCGCATCTGATTAATCCGTTGGCGCGTGAACTCTTCGATCAAGATGCGAAAGCTGGTGACCGATTTATGCTGAATGGGTTGGCGACGGGCAAGCTCCAGTTGCAAAAATTGTAGGCCCCATGAATCTCCGCCTTTCCCGCGTGCATTTTCCGGTCACAAGCCTGGGACCGGGAAAACGTATTGGCATCTGGTTCCAGGGCTGCAGCATTCGGTGCCCTGGCTGTATCTCAGCCGACACCTGGTCCACCGATCGCGGAGAGACGACGATCGAACAGCTGATTTTGCAGATTTCGCGGTATCTGCCGGAAGCAGACGGAGTGACAATCTCTGGCGGCGAGCCGCTTGAGCAACCAGACGCGCTTCTTGCGTTGCTGGGTGTGCTGCGTACCCTGACACAGGTCGATATTCTCGTGTACAGCGGATACCCCATCGAATCCCTTCCAAAAACGCTTGTGAAATCCGACGGATTGATCGATGCGTTGATCACCGACCCATTTGAACTGCATTCCGCTCATTCGAAGCCGCTCCGAGGGAGCGATAATCAGCGAATGCATCTGCTCACGGAATTGGGCCGTGAGCGATTTACCCAGTTTGAACGGCCATTGACCGCGCGGGACAAGTCACTGGACGTTATGTTTGACGAAGATGGCAGCGTCTGGTTTGCCGGAATCCCCAGTCGCGGCGATTTTCAGCGCCTGAGAGACCTATTGAACGACGAGGGCCATGTGGTCCAGATCAGCGCCGACAAGGCGCGAAGCCGATAAGACAGGAAATGTCAGCGATGATGCGTTTTTGCCCGAATTGCAAGACTGAACGGTCTGTGCAGGAGTGGTATTGCGAAGGAACCGTTTCCGAAGCACCCTGCCAGTGGGATTTGTCCGCACTGCCGATACGCGAGACTGGCTGGAGACCGGCGGAGGTCGTCACCTCAGAAGCGACGCAACGCCTGGCGGGCGACACTGAGCCCCCTGCCTCGGGCACATCACTGCTTTGCACGAATGGTCACCCAATGAATGAGGGAGACCTGATGTGCCTGACCTGTGGCGCCGACCCTGCCGGTACGTCCGCACCCAACCGTGAAGTCCGTGACCTAGAGGCAGAACCCCGTCCTCCCGAAGAAACGCAGATCGACGGCTGGCGCCTCCTGCGACAGATTTCAAGTAGCGACAGCACGCGTGAGCGCTACATCGCACAACACCGGGACGACAACTGGCAAGCGGTGCTGACCTTGTATCGCGACGGTGCCGAACCCGATCCGTCTGTTTACGAAGTCGTACGACGACTTCCTCGGGAGCATGTCCCGGAAATTATCACGACAGGTCGCTGGAATGGCCGCGCATATGAGGTAGCCGAGGAGCTTAGCGGCGGAACGCTTGCCGATATTGGCATTGCCCTGCTCGATATGCCAGCCATCCGTCATGTCGTCGATGAGCTGGGCCAGGCACTTCACTCATTTTCAGAGGCGGGTCTGCGTCATCGGGATCTCCGGCCGGGTACTCTGCTCGTACGGAGCAGGGATCCGATCGACCTTGTCATTAGCGGTTTCGGGTCGGCACGACTTTCCGACTTCGACCTCGACATCGTTTCGCCACTTGAAACAACACGCTACATGGCTCCCGAAGCCATCGCCGGTGGTGTAGCGGCCGCGTCTGACTGGTGGAGTCTCGGGATGATCCTGCTCGAGCAATTGACCCAAGGAGCATGCTTTGAGGGAGTCAACCCACACGCGTTCCTGATTCATGTGCTGGCGAATGGCGTCACCTTGCCGGATGACCTTGATCCGTCTCTGCACCTCCTGCTACGCGGACTGCTTGCCCGCGACCGGCATCAAAGATGGCAATGGCCTCAGGTCAAGGCCTGGCTTGAGGGGAAAGAAGTCGATGCTCCTGCGGCAAACACAGCAGAAGCCGACAGCGAGGAAGGTGCAAGTATCACGCTCGGAACGAAGCGCTACCACCGACCAACGGTGTTTGCGCTGGCTGCCGCCGAATGCGACAACTGGCCCGAAGCGCTCGATCGTCTGCAGCGCGGCGTGCTCGTTACATGGGCAGAAACCGCTGGACTTTCGCCGAAGGTTCTGGCGGGCCTGCGGCAGGTCATGCAGTTAGACGGAATCGACGACGACTCACGACTCATGATCGCGCTCAAGCTTCTAAATCCCGAGATGCCGCTGATCCTGCGTGGCGACATCGTTACCCCGGGTTGGCTGCTGAAAAATCCGCTCGAAGGGTATGACCTGATCACCGGGCCCATTCCGGCTTTTCTCGAACGTCTTGAGACTGAGACATGGCTTTCACGCCTGAGGCTTCGCGCCGAGCAAGTCCGCAATCGCGCGCACGGCCATAACATTGAACTCGACGAAGACACCGTACGCATTCACCTCCTTTCGACGTCGCGGGCGCGGCTCGCAGCCATCTGGGAGGAGCGTCGCCTTCTCCTGCCGGATTCGGATCATCCGGGATTGCTGTCCCTGTCTGAGCGACGTGTCATTAGTGAGGAGGACCTCATTGTCCTTCTTGGGGCGTCAATCAGCCAATTCCGTTCAGTTGACGCGATCCTCGAGCAGGCCACCCAGATCGCAGCAAAGGAAGAGATTCTGGCGTTCGACGCTGAGACAGCGCGCGTCGACCTGGCGTTGCCGCGACAAGAACTCTTCCGGAAGGTGAATGATCGCATCGCCGGTTTTGCGAGGACGGGAAAGAGGACGGTCGATGACTGGGCCGAACAGTTCCGCCTGGAGCGCCGGCTAGCGCTTCACGAAGCAATCGTGCTGTTGGCCGTACCGGCCGAACAATGGCTTGAGCCCCAAAAGCAGCAGTACGTCTCGCAAATTCTCGACTTCTTCGAGAAAAAGGTCTCAACAGCCGTCATGCGTGGCCCTCTTGTACGGATGACCATTGGCAAGACCACCGGCCGGGTCGACATTCACGAACTGAATAGCGACAGACACGCCAGCTCAGCTGTTCTCGAACATCTGATTCAGCGAAACGCACAGACCGTCGCGATTGATCCGGCTATTTTTGGTGCAACGACCACGCTGGAAAACCGCCTCGCCACGTTGTATCGACAAACGTCCTTGTATAAGCGCGACACTGGCATCGACGGCCTCTACCTGGGCTTCCCATTCCTTCTTAACAAAGACACGCGTAGCAACACAAAGCCACGCATCGCCCCGGTCCTCCTGTGGCCAGTCAAGCTGCTCATGGAGTTGGGCGCACGAGGTCAGGTAGCGCTCGCCTTCGACAGCGAGCGTGAAGAAGTTCGACTCAACCCGGCACTGGAAGGACTGCTTGGCCGTGAGGCCACCAAGGCCTGGAGAGCAGCCGCCGATGAAGTGCTCGGCCGTTCTGCCCTGAAGGTCGCCGACGTCATGGACGCGTTTGGCATGCTCGCGACAGCTGAGCGCCGGCAGATTACTGGCCTCCCCTTGTCGAGCGTTGCTGTCCGCGCTGGCGAGCCTCAGTTGGCCTGTTCGGCTGTCCTCTTTCATGTCACGTTCATGGGTCAGGCGATCGGGGAGGATCTACGACAGCTGAAGTCGCTATCTCCGTCTGGTACCGCGCTGGAAAACATGTTGCGGCTGAAGGAAAAGAGCGCCACAGAGCCGGTGTCAGGGGGCGATACAGAGATCGACCGATTCCTGACCGTCGCCAGCGATCCGTCGCAGGAATCCGCCGTAATGCAGGCGCGGCAAAATCCCGGCCTACTGGTCGAAGGCCCACCGGGAACCGGCAAGAGCCAGACTATCGTCAACATGGTCGCGGACGCCATCGGGCGCGGCAAAAGCCTCCTGATCGTCTGCCAGAAACACGCCGCGCTCGAGGTTGTACATAAGCGCCTGGTGGCCGAAGGCCTCGGAGATCGGATCATTATGGTCAACGATGTCAACAAGGACCGGGAGCCAACGATCCGAGCAGTACGCGAACAGCTCGAGGCGATTCACAAGGGTTCGGCCTTCGACAATGGCTGGATCCGGCAGCGAGAGCGCATGGCCGCACGCATAGAAGCGCTCGAGGGCGAACTGGATCGCCATCACCAAGCCATCCACGCAGTTGATGAATCTACGGGACTTAGTTACCGCATTCTTCTTGGCGAGCTGATACGGCTTGAATCCGGTGATGCACCGATCGACGCGCCGCAGTTGCGATCGAGGTTATCCACGATGGACATCTCGACGCTGACAACGCTGGAAGAACAGATCGCACCGCTCGCGAGATACTGGTTGCCCGCCCGGTTCGAGGGCAGCGCACTGGCGCAACTGAAGCCGTTCGCCACAGACCCGGCAACGATCAACGAATTCAAGTCGATCTTCGCCGCCTTCTGCGAGGCGGAACAGCTTCGAATTGATACGCTTGCAGCATATCCCGCACGCTTCGATATCGACGACCCGGCGCCGTATCGTGCATGGCTCGACGCCAATGCACGCCGCCTTTTCGATCTGGACGACGTGCAACGCAAACGACTCGCTCAATGGCTGCCGCTGTTTCGCCCTTCGGACAAGTTCGACTCGCAGGGGCATACCCACTACGCAACGCTTAAGCGATTGCACGGTGAGCTCGTCCGGACAGACAGCGCTGCTTTTGATACAGCGCTCTCTCCTGCTCTTGCGCGTCTGCCCGCCTCGGAACTCGCATACATCGAAGCCCGTGCCGCCTTGGCAACGCGTCCGCCGACCTTTTTCAGCCGACTCAACCCCGCGTCCTATGCTCGACGCCGAGGGCTCTTGAAGTTTGCGGCGGCGCACGGCGCCCCCGCGTCGAGCGAGACGTTGGATCGTCTGCTCGGAGCTGCCAGACTTGAGCTGGCATGGCGACCGCTGCGAGACGGCCTGAACGCGACCAGCCAATCATTGCATCTCGAGGTAGTTGCTCCTGAGTGTGGTCCAACGCTATCCGATGAATGTCTGACCCGGCTGCGACAGCTTGAGGAAATCCGCGAGCTTGCCCAGCACCTTGCGATCGCCCCGCGCGGCGACGAGTTCGATTCAGCTGTCATGACAGGCGACCGTGCACCCGTCGAACAACTCCTGGATGGCTTTGAGACGGCGTTTGTACGTCACAACGCACGCGAGCACAGCATACAGTCTCTCTCGCTGCTGGCGGACTGGTTTTCCGCCGAACTGTTCGAAGCCTGCAACAAGGCGATTACGCAGAACATCAGCTACCAGGCTCCGCTTAACCGGCTCCATGACAGTCTGCCTACGTTGGGTGCGTACCAGCAATTTCGAACCCGTGCGAGACATCTGGGCGAACCCGCTCTCGAGATTTTTGCGGTAATGCGCACGCACGAGGCGTCTCTGGCGCAATTGCGCCCCGAAGATCTGGATCGGGAGGTTCGCCGATTGATCAACCGCGAAGCCCGTCTGGGCTGGAAGCGCAGGATGGAACAGGAAAATCCGGAGCTTCTCCTCGACCAGAGCGAAACAGCAGCGAAGGTTGAGGCCCTTGCAACGGCTGACGGGCAGATGCGCCGCCTGAACCGGGACGTGCTTCGCGAAGGCATTGACCGGAGCAAACTGCGGTCAGCCCGGGACTGGGAGGATGTCACCCGCCTGACAGGCCGCCGCTCGCGCCGATTGCGCGAGTTCATTGAGCTCGGGACCGGCCTCGGACTAATGACCCTTCGCCCCGTCTGGCTCATGAATCCGGACGTCGCGAGTCGCGTATTGCCGTTGAAGTCAAACCTGTTCGACACAGTCGTCTACGACGAGGCGTCCCAGATGCCAGTCGAATTCGCGTTGCCCACCCTCTTTCGCGGCGGTGTCTCAGTTGTCAGCGGCGACGAGAAGCAGATGCCCCCTACGACCTTCTTCTCTAGCCGGACAGAAAGCGACGAAGCGGAACTCTACGACGGAGAGCAACCTGACGAGGATGCCACGGAAGAGGAGCGGGAGACTTTCGAGGACACCTGGAATCGGCGTGAAATCAAGGATTGCCCCGATCTGCTGCAACTGGCTCGAACGGCCCTACCGACGTCTACGCTCCAGATTCACTATCGCTCTGCGTATCGAGAACTGATTGGGTACTCGAACGCTGCGTTTTACGAGAATAACCTGAGCATCCCAGTCCGGCATCCGGATGAGACCGTTCGACAGGTGAAGCCAGTCGAACTCATTCAGGTGAACGGCCTGTACGAGCAACAAACCAATGAGGCTGAAGCAGACCGCGTTGTCGCGTATCTCTCCGAACTCTGGCGTCAGCCGTTCGCCGAACGGCCTTCCGTCGGTGTTGTCACCTTCAATCGCAAACAGGCAGATCTGATCGAGGAGAAGCTGGAGTTGCGCGCGGAAGACGACGAGGAATTCCGCAATGCCTATCGTGAGGAAAGCGACCGCGTCGAAAGCGGTGAAGACATGGCAGTCTTCGTCAAGAACGTCGAGAACGTTCAGGGCGATGAACGTGATGTCATCGTCTTTTCGACCACCTTCGGACGAAATGGCCAAGGCACCTTCCGGCGTAATTTTGGAGTGCTGGGACAGAAAGGTGGCGAGCGACGTTTGAACGTCGCGGTTACCCGTGCTCGACAAAAGGTAGTGCTCGTCACTTCAATGCCAATACGCGATATCTCGGACATGCTCAACACGCATCGCAAGCCGGCGATTCCCCGGGACTACCTCCAGGGTTATATGGAGTACGCGCGTGCGATGTCGAACGGCGAACTTCCAAGTGGACGGGCGCTACTGGCCCGGATGACCAGCGAGCGCGCACAAAATCGATTCGAAGATCGTCCGGTCGCCGATGGTTTCGCGGACGATGTTCTGAGCTTCATTCGTTCGTGCGGCTTCAACCCGGTGCCGGCACAGGAAGGTGACGCCTTTGGGATGGACTTCGCCGTTGCCGACCTCGAAACTGGGCTGTATGCGATTGGTATCGAATGCGATGCTCCTCGGCACCCGCTCTTGCAACGCGCACGTGCACGGGAAATCTGGCGCCCGTCTGTATTGCGACGCGCGATTCCGCGTCTGCACCGCGTCTCTTCTCAAGCCTGGTACCACAACAACGAAGAAGAGCGCGCACGCCTCAGGTCTGCCATTGAAGCAGCGCTGCAAACGGAGGTGATGGCATGAGTGGTCCGAAAGTCGTTCGCATCGTGACGCGCGAAGAGATCCTCGCCATTTGCGAAGGGTATCTCCGCCGACTGGAACAGGCAATCAATCAGTGGATCGCCGAAGGAAAAAGGAATGATGAGCTGTCTGATCAGGAAATAGCTGCGACCCGTGAACGACAACGCCAGCTTGTTGAACTCCTTAAAGCGGACGCGTTCATGGATTTGCAGAAAAGGGTCCCCGATGAGATCGCGTTTTTAAGGGCTGACGCGCTTCGCCGCGAACAGCATGCCATTGAGAAGGCCGCGTCGGCACGTAAGCGTGCACGTCAGGGACGCGAAAATGCGACGACGCTCCTGAGCGCTTTGGCAGCACGCGGGAAGCAACTTCCAACCGACCTCAAGATGCAACTCGAGTCTGTCGCAAAAGGCGAAGCTTCTGACCGGATTGAGTCAATCCTTGCTCGAGGGTTCGCACTCCTTGCGCCGACTGACAGGCCCGGCTTGACCGACGCGCAACGTGAGCTCGCAGCCAAGCTGTCGAGTTCCGTTGAAACGCAAACCTTCGATGCCTGGAAAGCCGCTCAAAAGTCGACCTCCCCCGTCGACGGCATGCTCGAGCGAGTTGACGCCAAGATTGCCGAAGCCCAAACGCTTGTTGGTCAGGTACAAACGGCCATGTATCTTTCGCGCTTGCACGCTGCAGAGGTCGAATCTAGCGACGTGCGTCGCAAGCTCCTTCTCGATAGTTTGATCATCGATCTGGCGGGAAACATCGAGTCGGAGCGGACAAGACGAGCAGCATTGCATCATCTGGCCGAGCTGGCGGCACAAATGCCGCCCATCGTTTCCGAAGACGCGAAAGCTTTTCAACAACGAGTTGCAGCATGCAACGAAGCAACCGACGGCGAGACAATTGAGGCACTCGTGGGAGATTGTCAATCTTTCCTCGACCAGGATATGCAAAAGAAGGCCGCCCAATCGAGACGGGAAGTCATCCTTCACGGGCTCGCACGCCTCGGCTACGAAGTGCACGAGGGTATGGCCACTGCATGGGCCACGGACGGGCGCGTCGTTCTTCGTAAGCCGTCGTTACCGGGATATGGAGTCGAGGTAGGTGGTCAGGCCGAATCAAGCCGGCTGCAGGTTCGCGCCGTTGCGCTCACGAATGACCGTGATAGCAGTCGCGACAAGGACGTTGAGACGCTCTGGTGCGGAGAGTTTTCGAAGCTCCAGCAGCTGGTTGCCGAGCAAGGCAACAACCTTCTCATTGAACGCGCCATGGCAATCGGTCAAGTCCCACTCAAAGTTGTCGGTGATACCGAACAGACGCCGATGGATAACGCGAAGAAACACACTTTGAACTAGGCAAGATTCATTGACGGTCTTTTTTGATGCCGGCTGTGAGAAAGTCTGTCCGCGTTTCTGGCTTGCTTAGTTTGGTAATCCCCCGACGATGGGTGGTCGAGCGCAGCTTTGGCTGGCTTAACCGCTTTCGCCGCCTCGCGCGGGACTATGAGGGATTACCTGAAACTCTTGCAGTGCTTCATTTCGTGGTCTTCGCCATGCTCATGCTCGTGCATGCAGTGCCAGTACTTCAAAGTTCATAACACGGTCTAAGATTTTCTCTGACCGCTCGAGCTGGCTGGTCATAAATTCCTTCCTCGTCATATAGTGGACACACGATTCATCGCACGGGGTGATCCCCACCGCGCCTAAAACAGCATAAAAATCTCAACGAAAAGTCCGAGCAATACCTACAGGGTCGCCTACGCCTAAACGGCAGTCGAGAGAGGGCGTTGGCGCTGAAAAGCCCGGGCCATTCAGAAACGAGCTCTGCTAAGCTCCGGATCGCCTTGTTCGCCGGTGGCAGGTCATCATTGCCTGGAAATGCTGTGGTGACTCGATTCTTTCCATGCAATATACAACATAGAAATCGGTGCCACCGCTTGTGATCGCTTGAATTCCAGTCTGCTGCGCTGTGCTCCACGCATCGTTGACCGTTGAAACGGGTTACTGTGGAAGACACTTTGTCAAGCGAGCCGTACGTCTTCGTCTCTATTTCACTAGAGCCTTGCGAACGTATTTCGCCAACCCTAACAAATATGACAGGACATCTGCCATGCGATCTTCCCTACATACCCGACCACAGCGGATTCGATTAGCGCGATCTGCTCAGCGCTTTCACGTTTGAAGCGGAAGGACGTACACGGCGGGAGCCGCGAATTATCTTCTCGATAAATTTCACCAGACTTTAAGAGAACTTCAACTTCTCTCGCCTGAAATTTTCTCCATTCAAGTTCAGTTACCTCTTCGATAATGCGGCATAGTTCATCACCACTTGCGAGCAGTGAAGTTGTCACGTACCACCGTTTATTTGGCAAACCCTCGATCTCGCTATTTTCTAAAAGTTGCTTGAATCAAGAACGACGTGAATTACTTCGTCGTTCCTCTTACTGCATCGATAGCTTCGAGCCAATCATGCCATTGAGCTGGGTCGTTAGTGCTTCCGTCCGACCACAGGGTCTGAGATAGTCCGCTCAACAAGGCCGCAAGATCCTCGCTTTGCGATCCACCTCTCTCGTAATAGTGATCTAAGAAAATGAGCATCGCGCGAAATGCCTCTTCAACAGTCAGCATACCCTTCATCTTCATTTACCAGGTTTTGTGAGTGATGCCAGCCCTGTTTGCGGGTTGAACGCTTTCGGTGTCAAGTTGATGCCACCGTAACTAACCTTACCGTTACGAATCCCCACCCAAGTCTGGCTACCGTCCGAATTTAGCTTCGCAGCCCACGTTGTACCGTACTTGTCCGTCCCCAAGATTGCCGAAGGGTCGTTGGCAACGGCCTCAAGGAGCTGGCGATTCGCCGGCGTATCATTTATATGGCCTTCGGAATCACGAAATATATGTCCCGCCCTCGAATCGTCGATACCAATGCTTCCACTGTCTGCCGTCGAATTGCTGCCCTTGCCAGTGACGGCACCTCCGTCGCCGCCATTGTCTCCGCTATTCCCGCTCGAATATGTCGCGTTGCCTGGCGAATATCCAGACGGTGCTCCGCCGCCACCCGGAATAATAGTCGGCGCGCACGCCGGCCCGGGAACCGGACAAGGAACAACTATCGGTGTCACGGGCGACATTCCAGTGTTTGGAGTATTGTTGTCGTTGCGATCTGTGAGGTCAAGCTTATCTGCAGGCGCCGGCGGGTTTTGGCCACCATAATTTGCCTGAATTTTCGCAAGCACCCCGGCCATTGTCACCTGCAATCCACTTCCAACGTTTTGCGTCAAGGGGTTGCCTGGCAGCCAAGGCGCGAGTGAGTAAATTCCAGCGGCAAGCGAGCTTCCTAATCCACCGTTGGTCGCAGCCGCTTTCGTGTGCGAAGGGTCACCACCGTCGTTATTGAGCGCCTCATTCTGTCCAGCAATCGCCCCTCCCATCGCATTTTGACCGGCCAGTCCTGCGAGTCCGCCCCCGGCCAAGGTGCCGAACGCAGCCAATACCGCCAGTTGCCCTGAATCGAGCGCGGCACCGTTCGGATCAATCGCTTTGATAAAGTCGGGACTCAGAGCAGCGCTAGCAGCCCCACCAAGCGCACCGCCACCACAGCCCGTGCCAAGCGCCGCTGAGCTTGCACACCCCAATGCCGCGTGCGCAGCAATGTAAGCCAACTCCCCGGACGTGCCAGTCCCGAAGAAATTCGCGTTATTCAGATCACCAATCGCGTATGCACCTGCTGCGGACAAGTCACTTACTGCGCTGCTTTGCAAATTGCTGAGGAAGCTACCACCTTCAATCGCGGTTTCGACACCCGCATTGATCGTAGCCGTCGCCCCCAGTGCTGCAAGTTGCCCAGGCAGATTGGTAGCTGCGACGGATCCCGCTTGCGTGACTTGGCCTAGTGAATTACCGATATTGCTGATGCCTGCCAGTTGACCCAGGGTACTCACGCCCTCCGGTAGCGAGTTCAGGCTTTGGCCCAAGTCATTGAGCCCGAACTCACCAGTCGCGCTGTTGTAGGTGATGCCATTCGTGATACCGGCAGTGAGCGCGCCGACGGCCCCCGCCTCCAGGATCGAACCAAAATTCAAACCTTGGCCCGAGGCCAATTGGCTTGCAGCACTTCCCGCCATGGCAGACAGGGCGCCGACAACCATTGATTCGCCAAGCGTCATGCTAGCCAGTGCGACGCCCATTGCCGCAGCGGCGGCACCGGCCGTCACAATCGACGCAGCAATCGCAATCGCCGCGACCACAAAGGTCGGTAGCCCTCCACCATCTTTCACGAAGTCGGTATGGATGTTGTCGCTAACCGTGGTCTGCGTGAAATTCGTGCCGAGTTGCACCTGCAACTGCGCGAGCAGCGCCTGCGTGCCGGCCTGGTCTACCGTGCCGTCTGCATTGAGCTGCTGCAGCGCGCCGCCGATCTGGTTGAGCGTCTGGACGTTCAGATCCATGTTCGCCGCGCTCATGAAGCCGCCCGGCTGGACCGTCGTCCCCGTTTCGTCGATGTATCCGCCCTTGACCTTGCTCCAGATCTGGCCAATGTCGACCTGGTTCGCCTGGTTGGTCAGCGTGTTCGTATTAACCGTCAGGGTGTCGGAAGCGGTGATGCTTCCGGTGTTCAGGATGCTGCCGTTACCGTCCTGGTTGAAAGTGAGCGTGACATTCGTGCCCCGGATGTTGCCGCCCGCCGACATCGCGCTCGTATCGCTCGGCAGATACACCTGCGGCATCAGCGCGGTGATGGTCGGGCAGGTCACGTGGCCCACAGCCGTGCAAGACGGATCAGGCACGGTCTGTTCGACGTACCACAGCATCGGCTTGTCGAGCTCGCTGACCTGCGTCTGCGTCAGTGCATCGCCCAGTTGCAGGTTGTTCGCCTTCGCGTAATCGAGCGCGTTCTGATACAGGTAAGCCTTCTCCTGTTCCGTCACCGATGTGCCCGTCTTGCTGTCGTAGCTCAGACCATCGATGAAGCTGGCCTTGCCCGTCTGCTGCAGCGCTGCCTGCTGCAACATCAGGTCTTCTTCCTGCGGGTTGTAATAGAACAACGTCGAACCGGGCTGCAGGTTTGCAGGCAAATTGTCGAGCAGCGCCTGTGGACTGAGACTGCCCACCGCCGACGCGCCCAGTGACTGGTCGACGTATGACGCGTGGCCGGCCACCGGCGTCGGAATAGCGGCACCAACCTGACGCGGCGTCGACAGATTCAGACCCGGCAGGTTCACCGGGCTCAGCGAAATCACCTGCGACGGTGCATTCACGCGCGGTGTATAGGTGTTCGCGCTCGTGATGCCGTTGATGAGCTTCTGGCCGGTCAACGTCACCGACGTGCCGATGACATTGCCGACGTTCTGGATCACGCCGTTCGACGTGATGGACAGGTTGGGTGCTTCGATCGTCGCAGCGATATTGCCGACCGGCGTCGGCGGATCAATCGTGCCCCCCGTCTTCGTGTAGGCACTGCCGTACAGCGCCGTGCACTCTTCTGGGCTACCGCACGCCCAGATATCGTGGCGCTTGTCCGAGCTGAACATACCGGTTTCCTGCACCCAGTGCGAGTGCCAGTAGGCGTTCAGCGTCTGCGCTTCATTAACAACCGGACCCGCAACCGAAATCGTCGCGCTGTTGCCTGCCGCAATCAGGCTGCCGATGTTAGTCAGGCTGCCAGCATTGACCTGCAGGTTGTTACCTGCACTGATGACTGAGGAGCTGCCTGACTGCTGGTCAACATAACCTTCGCAATAACTTTCCTTATATCCGCCAGCCGTCATACAGCCCGAATACTGTTCCTTGAAACCGTAGTTCTCGTGAACCGGCACTGGCGGGGGCAGATTGTTGGTAATTGCGCCCGATACATTGAGCGTGATGTTATTGCCCGCAATGATGTTGCCCGAGGTGTTGTTCAGGCTTTGAGCGGGTGTCGTCGAAGTCGCAGTCGTGCCGACGCCACCAATCACAATGTCGTGGCCAGCGAGCAGGTTTCCGAACGTGTTATTGATCTGTCCAGCGGCAATCACCAAATCATTGCCAGCATAGATCGTTGCGTCGTTCTGACTGTAGCCAAAGGTCGTCGTGGTCGGATTCGAGCCGCGCGTCCATCCGCCTGATCCGCATGCGGCACTGGGCACGCCCGATGCGCAGCCAACCTGCGTCGAAAAGTTTTGCTGGTTGCCGCCCTGGTTGGTCAGGGAGGCGGCATTCACGAAGATGTTATTGCCCGCGAACAGCAAACCTTCGTTCGTCAACGCGCCACCGCTTACCGTCATGTTGACGCCGGCCGCAATCATACCCGTCGGGAACGCCGTCGTCGTGTAGCCCGTAGCCGTCGGCGCCGCACCAGGTGCAATGCTAAATTCGCTGGGCGGCAGATTCGACGCGTCTGCCGAGCCGTAGACCGCGATGGTGCCGAGCGAGGCGAGTTGCGCAAACAGTGCTGAGTACTGCGATTGGTCAATCGTCCGGGTCGACTGGTCCAATGACGCGGGTGCAACCGCTCCGTTACCCAGCGACTGGACGTTCAGGGCGATATTGCCCTGCGCTGCAATCTGACCACCCCGGTTCGAGAGTGAGCCCGCAGTCAGCGAAATCGAGTTGCCTGCCGAGATGACACCGGAAGTGCCCGCCTGCTGCGTCACCGTCGTCTGGTAGATGGTGGGGAGTGCTAGTGTCACCGACGCAAGCGCCGTTGGGTCGGGGCCAGTCCCGACGTACCAGAGGTTCTGATAGGTCGGAACGCTGCTGTCCCCCGAAGAACTCGAGCCGACCTGAACGCTGTATTCGTTGAACGTGACAGTTCCCGAACCCGTCACAGGCTGCGAGGCGTAGGGCGCCGACGCGTTGGCCCCCGTTGCCTGAACTCCCGTCGGTGAAAGAATGTCGCCAAGGGTAGCCGCAGACGTGTCAGACACGGTCTGCGTGAAGCCATTCTCAGCTCCGTAGGTCTCGATTGACCACGTCGTCAGGGTTCCCGCGACAGCCGACCAGAGCAACGCAGGATCTGTGACGACAGACGTCGATGTTGCCGAGCCGCTGGGTGCCGTCTGGTCGTTGATTACCGCGCCGGCATTGATGTTGACGTTATTGCCCGCAAAGATGGAGCCGCCCGTATTGAGCAGCGTGCCACCCAGGTTGAAGTTGGCGTCGCCCCGCGACTGCGTCGTTGCGCCCTGGTTGTCGTAGTTGCCACCGCTGACATTGAGGACATGGCCAGCTTCCACGGTTCCACGATTCGTCGTGTTGCCGTTTAGCGTCAGCACGTCATCGGCATGCATGACCGCGCCCGCCGCATTGCTCAGGGCGCCATTGAAGGTTACGTCATTGCCCGTCAGCTGACCGAAGTTGCTGAACGTCCCGTACGTAGTCAGCGACAGCGGCGACGTGCCCGTGATCGTTCCGTAGTTGTTGATTCCATTCACTCCGACAACCGTCGCGCCCTCGCCACCAAAATTCCACGTGCCGCTATTACTGATGAACCCAGCCGTCAGCGAAAGCTGCCCGCCATAACTGATCGTGCCCTGCGATGGATCGATCGTCGCATTGACGGCGCTCACACCCATATTCCGCTGCGCAAGCAGCTGTCCGCCAACGTTATAAAACGCGCCGCCGCCTCCATTAATCGTCAGAGACACATCGCCCGTCACCGGCCCACCCGGCGTATTCGGATTGCCCGCAAAAATCAGTCCGTTCTGGTTATTCAGGGTCCCCGTATTGATGTTCAGGCTGTTGACGGCCATCAACGAGCCGCCGACGTTGTCCAGCGCGCCCGCCACATTGATGTTCGTGGTCGCGCCATTCGCCAGCCCGGCATTCGTGAAGTTCGTCGCTGTGATATTCGTCGTGCCCGTCGATGCGAGCGAACCCGTCGCAGCGTTCGTCAGGTTCGGCGCGGTCACGGTCAGCGTGCCACCCGACAGCACGTTGCTCGCGTTATAGAAGGCGTTCTGCGACACGATCGTCGCCGCGCCGACCACATCGAGCTGGCTTCCCACCAGCGAGAGCTGGTTCGACGCGCGTGCATCGAGCGTCCCGCCGACGATCGCGTTGCCAAGCGTCACGTTCGCGCCCGCGACCTGCAGGTTCTTCGAAGAAACGATCGAAGACTGTCCCGCGTCGACGGTGCCCGACGCATTGATCGAGATATCCTTCGATCCGCTCGCCGTCCCGCTCATCGTGACGTTTGCGCCAGACAGCGCCAGTTCGCCCGCGACGACGCTGTTACCGGAGAGCGTCAAGGTCTGTCCGGCATGCAGGTTCGCATCGCCATTCGACGACACGCCGCCAACCGTGACATTGCCATTCGTGCCCGTCACATTGACGGCACCCATCGACGAGATGCCGCCCGTTGCCGATGCACTATTGGCGGCGTTGATCGTTGCGTTGCCGCCCGTTTGCACCTGTCCATTAAAAGCGACACTGCCGGCATGCGACGTCGCGACGATGTCGCCTACGGCCGTCGCCGCGCCGAACGACATATCGCCGTTCGAGGTCGCCGTGAACTTGCCCGCGCCCTGGACTTCGCCGAGCGCGACACCGCCGCCCGCTTTGACCGTGATGTCCTTGCCGAAGGTCAGTGCGCCACCGCCGTTGATCGAGCCACCGGCATTGATGTTCGCAACACCGAGTCCCAACAGGTTGCCGCCGAGCGTCATCGCGCCGCCCGACGTGACATTCGTATCGCCGTTGACCAGTCCGCCGGACAGCAGCGCCAGATTGCCGGCTGCGCTCGCCGTGAAGTTGCCCTGCGTGGTCAGGCCACCGCCAACTCCAAGGTTGCCACTCGTGGCAGTCAACCCGATGTCGGCGTTCGAACCTGCCGAACCGCCAATCAGCACATCTCTGCCGCCGCTGATCGTGAGCTTGTCGGTACTGGAGACGGAACCGCCGATAACAGCATCGCGTGCGGCATTCACGGTGACCGTCGCGCCAGACGCCACGTCATTCGTGACGTAAACATCGCCTGCACCGTTATGCCCTTGCGCCTGCAACTGCAGCGTACCGCCCGCCTGCGCCGAGCCCAGCGACATATCGTTGCCAGCCGTCACAGCGAGGCTGCCATTCGTGCCGACCACACCTGTCACGTTGACGCTGCCGCCTGCGTTCGCGATCGCCTGCTGGCCGAAAGCGACCGAACCTGCGTTGATGTTTCCGCCTGCTGTCAGCGTGCCCGTGTTCTGCGCGCCGATGCCGCCCGCTAACGTCATGTCGCCGCCGGACGTCAGATGCGCGTCTCCGCCAACTGTCGTCGTGCCGGAGAAGCTCAGCGCCTGCGCGGTGTTCGCGTTGAACTGGCCTTGCGTCGTGACGTTGGCCGCCGAGCCATTCCCGTTCGTCGCCGTGAGCGTGAGGTCTCCCGCCGAATTCACCTCACCCAGCGCGAAGTTGCGGGCCGCGTTGACGGTTGTCGTGCCTCCCGTATTGATCGCACCGGCCGCCGTGACGTCGCGTGATGCGGCGAGAAGCATCGCGCCCAAAGCGGTTGCGCTGCCACCAAACGTGACATCGCCGCCGCCCGCGTTGCCGTTGGCCGTCACGCTCAGGTTGCCCGTCACCGCCTGCACGCTGCCGACGCCAGCATTGTTGGCGCCCGTCACCGACACGGTCGAGCCCTGCAGCGCGCCCGTCAGCGCAAGATCATGCGAAGCCGTCAGCGTCGCGGCCTGCGCGAATGCCGCCGAACCCGCACCGTTGATGTCGTGGCCCGCATTGAGCACGCCGTCCATCTGTCCCGCGACGGCGCCCGTCAATGCAATATCGCGCCCCGCCTGCACGTTGATCTGTTTCGCGGCCGCGATCTGCCCGCCAAGCTGCGTATCGAGCGCCGATGCGACATTGAACGCGCCCGCTGTCGCCGCCGTTCCCGTGAACGATGCGCTGCCGGTTACCGCCGACGCATTGAGGTCATTCGTCGATTCGACGCTGCCCGTCACCGTGACGTTGCGTTGGCCTGTCAGCGTCAACGCGTCGCCGCTTGCGAGCGCGCCGCTCACCAGCGCATCGCGGGCTCCCGTCAGATGGATCGCGCCCGGCGCCGTCGCCGTGCCCGTGATCGCGGCGTCGCCTGCACCTGCGTTGCCATTGGCCGTGACATCGAGCGTTGTCGCCGATATCACGTCATGCAGCGCGGCGTTGTTACCGCCCGTTGCCGTGACGACATTCGCCTGCACGCCGCCCGTCAGCGCGATATCGTGCTGTGCGGTGTAGCTCGCCGTCTCCGTGATTTTCTGCGTGCCGCCGCCTGTGATATCGCGCGCCGCCGTGACCGTCGCGTTCGATCCGCCGACCATCGTGCCGTTCAGCACCGCATCGCGGCCCGCCGTCAGCGTGATGTCATTGACGGCACTCGTGCTGGTGCCGAGCGACAGATCGAGCCCCGTCGTGATATCGAGCTTGCCGCCGCTGTTGATGCCGCCCGTCGCGAGCAGGCTACCTGTCTGCGCATTGAGCGTCGCGTCACCGACCGATTCGATTGCACCATCGACATGGATGTCATGCTGCGCCGTGACAGACGTCGTCGTGCCGCTGGCGATCTTGCCGGTCGACGTTACCGAGACGTCGTTGTTCGCATTGACCGTCACCGCGCCCGCTGCTGCCGCAGCGCCCGTCACCGTGACGTTGCCCGCGCCATTGGCGCTGTTCGTGCCGTTGGCGCGTACCGCGATCGTGCTCGCGGATTCGGCATTGTTGACGGTCGCATTGCCCGCCGCCGTGATATCGACCGACTGTCCCTGGACGAGCCCGCCCTGCACGATGTCGCGGCCCGCCACGAGCGTCGCCGCCCGCGTGAAGGTCAACGTACCGGCACCGCCGATATCGCGCCCCGCCGTGACGACGCCCTGTCCCTGCCCGGCGAGCATCCCGCTGACATTCACATCGCGCGCGGCGTTGAGCGTCGCATCCGAGGCAGCCGTCGTCGTGCCGCCCAGATTGATATCGGTGCCTGCAAGCGCCGTGAATGCGCCGTTGCTGTTGATGACACCCGTCGATCCGATGCTCCCTGCCGTCGCGTTCAGCAGCATGTCGCTGGACGACTGCACCGAACCGCTGACGCCGATATTCTGGCCGGCATTGAGCACGACCGTCGAACCACCGACCACGGCGCCCGTGATGTCCAGATCGTTCGTTGCATTGAGCGAGAGCGTCGATGCCGCCTGCACGTCGTGCAGCGACGCGGAGCCGCCAGCGCTGGTTTGCACCGTGCCTGCACGCAGCGAACCCGTGAGGTTCGTATCGCCGCCCGATGTCACGTTCGCGTTCAGGCCAAGCGCGATGGCTGCGCTGCTGCCAATCGCATTGCCCGCGTTGAACGCCCCGTTGCCCTGTGCAACGACAGAACCGTTCATCGTCAGGTTCTGGCCTGCCGTCACGTTGATATCGCCGAGCGACGACGTGCCCTGCGTCCCGAGATCGACCGATTGCGCGGCACGGATGTTGAGATTGCCGCCCGACTGGATGTTGGCCGTGCTCGTCAGGTTGCCCGATGCATTCGTTAGCGTGACGTCGCCATTCGACTGCACGGTGCCCGCGTTGGTCGTATCGCGGCCGCTCGTCACAGTCAACGCGTTCGCGCTTTGCAGCGTGCCGTTCGCATTCACGCTCACATCGCGTGCGGCATTGAGCGTCGCCGTCGAGAGCGACGTAACCGTGCCGCCGATCGCGATATCGCCCGCATTCGTCGTGACCTGCAACGCCGCGTTCGACACGACGTTGTTCAGCGAGATCGAGTTCGCCGCCGTGAAGTTGACTGCGTTGCCCTGAAGCGTGCCCATCACCGACAGGTTGTTGCCTGCCGTGGCCGTCACATCGCTCGCAAACCCGCTGTTGCCGCCTGCGACAATGTCATGCCCTGCCGTCAAGGCCGCTTTCGCCTGTCCGGCAAGCGACCCACCGATCGTCAGATCGTGGCCCGCATTGACGGTGACGTCGTTGACCGCGCTCGTGTCGCCCGTCAGCGAGACGTCCTGCGCCGCGTTCACCGTCAGCGCGGACGCGCCGTTGATCGTTCCCGTAGACGTCACGCTTCCTGTCGTCGCCGTCATCAGCAGATCGCCGACGGACTGCACTGTCGCCGCGTTCGCGACGTTCACATCGCGCTGCGCAGTGAGCGTGGTTTGTGCGCCGCCCGCCAGCGTGCCGTTGATCGCGACATCGCGCGCCGCCTGCACCTTCGTCGCGCCGACGCTCGCTGCATTGCCGTTGAACGTGACGTCGCCGCCGCCCGCGTTGCCGTTCGCGGTGACGGCAAACGCGCCGCCCGCCTGCACCGCTGCAAGACTGACGTTGTTCGCGCCGGTGACAGTGAGATCGTTCGCGAGCAGTTTGCCCGTCAGCGAGACATCGTGTGCGGCGTTCAGCGTGCCGCTCTGGCCGAACGCGAGCGATCCGCTGCCGGTAATATCGTTCTGCGCATCGAACGCGCCATTGTGCTGGACAATCGATACCCCCGACACATCGAGATTGCGTCCTGCCGACACCTGCGCATCGGTGCCGACCAGCAGCGAACCTGAGACCGAAGTATCGCGGCCCGAGGTCGAATTGAACGTCGTGCCGCTCGCGAGTGAGCCAGTGATGGAAAGATCGCGCCCGGCTGCTGCCGTTACCGCCTGCTGTGCCCTCGCCTGAGCCGCAACGACCGAGTCCTGGCCGGACGAGAGCGCCAGATTGCCGCCACTCGCGATGTTCGCAGTCGCGTTGATGTTGCCTTGCGTGGCTGTCACCGTCGCGTCGCTGGCTGTTTGTACCGCTGCCGCCACATTGACGTTGCGCTGCGCCGTCGCCTCCAAGGTGGCGCTGTTCGTCTGCCCGGCGACGTTGATATCGCGCGCGGCCTGCAACGTCGTCGCGCCGCTGACGACAGACGTGCCGTTGAGATTGACGTCGCCCGCGCCGTCGTGTCCAGCCGCCGATACGCTCGCCGCGCCGCCACCCTGCACATCGCCCAGCGTGACGTTCGCACCTGCCGACATCGCGATATCGCCATTCGCCTGCGTGCTCGCAAGATTGATATTGCCGCCCGCTGTCACATCGAGTTTCGCGCCGGACTGCAACGTACCCGTCGACGTCACGTCGCCGTTGGCACTGATCGAGTAACCGCCGACGCCGATATGCGCGCCCGTCATCGATACATTGCCGGCTGACTGAAGCGTCGCCTGCTTCTGCGCGGCCGTGCCTGCAACCGACACATCGCCGTTCGCGGACAGCAGCAGATCGCCCGCATTGGCGGCCAGTTGCGCATCGCTGCGCACGCCCATCCCCGCCGCCGTGCTGATCACCTGAATCTGTCCCGCTGTCATCGCGCCGAAAGCGGTGGCGTCGATGGCAAGGCCATTGTTCGCGTTACCGTTCGCGCCGTTGATGGCTGCCGCCGTATTCACGCTGTCATTCGACGACGTGCCATACGTCGTACCCGCGTCGGACACGGCATTCGGCGCAACGAACTGACGTCCGACAATCGCGTTGATACGGTTGCCCGCATACAGCGGCGCATTGACGCCGATCGTCTCGGCAATCAGATCGATGGTGCCGACGGTGCCTTCGATGCCCGCACCCGGCCCGTTCGCACCCGCATTGCCTTCGATCTGGATGTGCCCGCCCGTGACGTTGTAGCCGACGGCTGTCGCGTGACTGAAGTCTGTGGGCGTGCCGTTCAGGTCGCTGAGAAACTGCGGCGTGCCCGTCGACAGCGTCACACCGATCGTGTTCGTGAAGCCCGTGCCGCGCGTCGTAATGCCGTTCGGGTTCGCAATGACGACGGTGGCCGGTGAGCCGAACACTTCCAGCGGACCGTTGAGCAAGCTTGCGTAGGCCGCGCCCGTCGACGTCACCTGGTTGACGATGATGCTCGCCGAGCGTCCTGAAAGATTCGGATTTGCGCTAACGTTGCCGCCCGTGAGCGAGGTACCCGACATCAGGCTGTTGTTCAGAATCAGGCCGACAGGATCGATATTGAAGGTCTGATACTGGTTCAGCGAAATCCCGGCCGCGTTCGGCGCGGTGATGTTGACGACGGGCACGCCGCCATTCGCGCCTGTGCTTTGCGTGATCTTCGGCTGAAAGCTGATGGGCGCGTTCGGGTCGACGATAGGCGTCGCGAACGCCTGCTGCATCATGAAGCGCACGCGCAACCCGGCCAGGTCGCGTATCTGTCGCCATGCGTCGTCGTCCAGACGCCTGCTGCCCGCCGCGAGCACGCCTGCCGCCGACTGGCTCTGCTCGAACGTGACCGTCAAGGGCCCGACGAACAGCGTCGCGGCCACCACGGCGGATACGCCGCGTTGCCACCAGCTGTACGTTTTTCCGTTCGAGGCAACCGTCCAGATATAGCCGGACGTGTCGCGCAGGCGCGCGCGCAGTTCATCCCGAATGGTCCGGACGTGGTCAAGTTGCCGCAAGGCATCGCGCGTCGAAACTCTCATGGTGTTCTCGTTCTTCGTCTTTTCTTGTTGGTCGCAAGGCGGGCTGGCCGGTCCGCCTTACGTTGCAGCAGAGTTTTCCCCGTCTGCTGCGGCCTCCCGGTGTCGAGGCCTTGGATGCTTTCGCCTTACTGCTGCTGGATCGACGCGTTCTTCATCAGATCGACCACCACTTGCGCCGTTGCCTTCTGCAGCGCGACCTGCTCGAGCTGCTGGCGCAGCGCGACCTTCGTCGTATCGAAGTCAGGAATCTGCGTCGCGCGCGACTGGTCCATCTTCACGATCCAGAAGGCGTCGCCCACCTGAACCGGCGTCGTCGTCACGCCGCCTTGCGGCAGCTTCACCATTGCTTCGGCGACGGGCTGCGGCCAGCCTTGCGTCGCGCCCGGCTGGATCGGCGTCTTGAAAGACACCCAGTTCATCGCACCGCCTTGCGGGGCGGCCGGACCCTGACTGTACTGCCTCGCCAGTTGCGCGAAATCGGTGCCCTTCTTCAGTTGCGCGAGCACGTCCTTCGCGGTCGCTTCGTCCTTCACCGCGATTACGCTCGGTTTGTATTCCTTGTCGCCGAGCGTCGCGACGATCGCGTCGTAGCGCGCCTTCACATCGGCGTCGGTGACGGGCACGGGCTTCACCTGATCGCGCAGATACGCCTGCGTCATCGCCAGCGACTTCGCCTGTTCGACGGCTTCAATCACCTGCGCACGCGTGTCGTAATGTTGCTTCTCTGCCGCCTGACGGAACAGTTCCCGCGCGATCAACTGGTTCTTGATGGCCGTGCGCGTTTGCGGCGTATCCGGTGTATTGGTCGCTTTCAGCATCGCATCGACCTGTCCCTGCGTGATGAGCACGCTGTTCACGCGCGCGACGGCGTTAGCGGGCAGCGGGCCGGAAGCCGCAACGCTCGCCGATGCGGGCGCCGCCGCCTTCGCATGCGACGAGGACGGCTTGTTTGCCGCCATCGAAGGCGCCGCAACACCGGACAGCCCGACAGCCAGCGCAAGCGTTGCCGTCAGGCGCGTGAACGTGATGTGATTGAGATGCCGCTTCATGTTGAACTCCTTCATTCCGACCAGTTGAGAGTGGCCAGCAGCACAGTGGCCTTGTGACCAAGCGCTGCGGGCTGAATCAATGCCTGTCCGAGCAGGACTTCGCCCGTGACGGTTTGCGCGTTGTGCCGCCATTCGGCACGCGCGCCGATACCGGTGCCGACCAGCGTCGGCCAGCCGCCTTGTGCAACGAGATGTGATTTGCCGCCGTCGAGAAACACGTAGGGTTCGACACGCGCGTCATGCCACGCGGGCACGTTCTGCCAGGCCGCTTCGTTGCGCATATACGCGCCGCTATCGCCCGCGATGCCGCCTTCCGTGAAGCCGCGCACCGAGTCCATGCCGCCGAGATAGATCTGCTGTGTGCCGAACAGCGCCACGCGGCTGAACTGTCCGCGCAGCGTGCCGCGATACGCCCATTGCGTACCGAGCAGTGAGCCGAGCGTCATCTGCAAGGTGGATGTGCCGTCGAGCTTCGTGAACTGGCTGTGCGCGTCCGACTTGCCGATATCGCCATCGTCGTGACTTGCTGCAAGCCACGGCAACCCCTGTGAGATGCCGAAGTCCCACGTCGCGGCCGCGCCCTGATCGTTCGCCACGAAGCGGCGCAGGCCGTTCAGCGCGACACGCGCCACGGTCAGGTCTTGCGGCGACAGGTCGATGCCGTTCACGCTACGCTCGGTGCGCATCTTGTTGAGCGTGACGTCGACGCTCATCCGCCCGGACTTCGAACGCGTGAGCACATCGTTCCAGCCGAGAATCTGGCTGAACGTGCGTCCTTGCAGCAACGCCGTATCGCCGATGGTCTGCTGATACTCGGAGTACGAAGTCGTATAGCTGAACGTCTGATACCCGAACGGCACGGCGGCGGAAAACACGAGAGCATTACTGTCTTCCGTGCCGACGTAATTCAGCGACAGCGATTCCTGCAAGCCGATGACGTTGTCTGCCTCAACGCCGCCGCGATAGCGCAGCGTGCCCGTTTGCGAGCTGCCGTAGTTGTCGATGCCGAGGTTGTAGAACGTGCGGTCGCCGTAGCGGTTAGAGATCGCGACGATCGAATCGCCGGGCGCTTCGCCTGGCATGATCTGGATTTCGGCCTGATTGCGCCGCAGCCGGTTGATCTGGTCGACGCCCTGCTCCAGATCCGGCAGGCGCAGCACGTCGCCGACGCTGTCGCCGAATGCCCAGGCCGTGCCGGCATCGGTGAGGAGGCCACCGCCGTGCGTGTCGTACCAGGGCTCGTTCGGGTCCCGTGGACGCAGCGGCTTGCCGTTCAGCGTAAAGCCCGCGACCTTGCCCGCGACGACGTTGACCTTTAGCGTGCCCGACGCAAGGTTCTGTGCACCGAGATAAGCGCGCGTCGTGATGTAGCCGCGTTCGATGAACGCTTCCGTCACGCGTCGCAGCAGCAGATTGATGCGGTTGCGCCCCAGCCGCTTGCCGACGAACGGCGTGGCGATGCGGTCCAGTTCTTTCTGGCTCAACACGCGATCGCCGATGAATTCGATGCGGCTGATCTCAAACATCGGTTCGACATCGGGCAGGGTATCGACGTCCGCGCCTTCGGGCAGATTCGGCAAGGCGGGCACTTCAGGCGCGGCAATCTGCGCGGGCGCCTGCTGGATTTCGTTGCGTCGCTGCCTGTCCTGCTGCTCCTGCAATAGCCGTTGGCCCGGATCCTGTTCCGCGCGTCCGGGCAGCGCATTGAACCCGCCCGGCGGCAATGACGGAAGCGCCTGCGCGCTCGCGGCCGCGTTCGCGCCGATGGCGAGCACGGCAAAACAACCGCGCAAGATTGCAGGACGCCGCTTCATAGACCGAACCACGAAACGAGGCCGAGGTGATTGTGCGTGCCGATCGTCACGGGCGCGCGGTACGGCACGCGCATCGTGTTCACGCCGCCTGCCGCGTGAATGCCGCCCGGCGCGTTGAACGATCCGCCGTCGATGTCCGCTTCGCCCGTCAGTTCGACCTGGCCGTTTCCGCCTGTGAAGACGCCGCCCGTATCGGCTGCATAGATGGCCGCCCACGTGTTGCCGAACCACGTCTTCAGATCGTTGCGCCGGTTGATGACCGTGTAGCCGAGCACGCCTTGCGCGAGCGTTTTGGGTGCATCGAGCTTCAGGTTGCCGATGGCGATCACCGTGCCGCCCGTGTTGGTGATCTGCGTGCCCGCCTTGAGGGTGATGTCCTTGCCCGCCTCCATGACGCCGCCGAACGCCTGTACCGTGCTCGACGCGCTCGCGCTGCAGAAGATGAAGCACGACTGATGATACGAACCCTGTCCGACGAACACACCTTGCGTCAGCAGGTTCTGCGCGGCCGACACGAAGATACTGCCGTCGTTCGACAGAATCGAGCCGCCGACATTGTTGGCGTTCCGCGCGTTGATCGTCACATTGCCGCTGTCAGCTGTGATGTAGGCGAGCTTGTCGGGATCGTTCAGCGCGCCGTAGTCGACGGTGAAGCCGTTCTCGTGGTGCTCCACGAATATCAGCCGCCAGCTTCGGTTCGAGTAGCCGACGGCATTGCCCCCGTTCACGCCGCTCGAATGGTCGATGATGTTGTCGACGTCGCCGCCCGCCGTGAGCGTGACGTTGCTGTTCGACAGGATGCGCGCGTCTTCGTTGGTAATGGTGCCGCCCGCGTTGATCACGACGTCGCCGTTCACGCCGAATAACACGCCGAGCTTCGAGGTCGTGGTCGACTGGTTCAGCACGTTGCCCGAGGCGTTGAGCGTGACCGCGCCTTTGGAATCGCTGTCGCCTGCTGTTTGCGTTTGTCCTTGCACCAGCGAACCGACATTGACGATGTCCTGACTGCTCTTGACGACGACGCCCGCGTTCGACGATGCGATCACGGTCTGCGTACCGCTGTCGTTGTACAGCTTCACGCCGCCGCCACTGACATTGATGCCGCCGCTTGCCAGGAGCGATGTGCTGTTGAAGGCCAACTGACCTGTCGATGCAATCGACGCCGTGTTGCCCGCCTGCATCTGCATCGAAGTCGCAGTCAGTGTGTCCTGCACCTGCATGTTCACGTTGCCGTTCGCGGTGAGCGTCGTGTTCGAGAACTCGACAGCACCATTGGAGGCAAGCGTGAAATCGCCGAGCGTCGCGTTCATCGGACCTGCACTGCGCACGCCCGGCCCCTTGTCGGTGACGATCAGCTGCACGCGGCCGCTGGTGAGCGAGCCCGCTGCCGTGATGTCGACGGCAAACGAACTGGCCGTATCGTGCGACGACGATGCGTTGAACGAGAGCCAGTCGTTGGCGTTGTCATTGGGCGACACGCCCGTGTTCAGTGTCACGTTGCTGGTGCCGCCAAGCAGTCTGACGGTGGCTGTCGGTGATGTGAACGTGTTGGTCAGCGGCCCGTTGACGAGGATGTTCTTCGCGATGAGGTCCAATGCAACGAGCGCGCTCGACAAGCCTTGCGGTCCGACGATAATCGTTCCCGTCTTCGTGTCGAGCACGACGTTACGCTGCAGCACCGACCCGGTGAGCACATCGTTGAAGCTGACCTGTCCGGTCGAGAGCGCGACATGGCCCGTATTGACGAACGATCCACCGTTGATCGTGATGCCGTTCGGATTCGCCAGCACGACATTCGCGCGTGACCCAAGCACGGCGAGCTGGCCCGAGATCACGCTCGGGTCCGTGCCCGTTACCTGATTGACGATGGTTCGTGCGTTGATGCCGACGTTGTTCAGATCGACGCCCGCACTGCCCACGTTGAAGTGGCTATACGTGTTGTGCGATACACCACCGACGGATGGCGCAATGTTCACGGTCTGATGACCGTTCGCAGCCGTCGATACGGAAGTGGCCGTGCCGCCGTCCGCGACGACGCCTGCTGCGTGCGCATGCACCGACATCAGCGTCAGGGAAAACAAACAGAACTGCATGATCCGGCGGACTGTGCCGCCGACGCCACCGTTGACAGATTGCCTCGACATACCGCTGCCTGGCCGCTCTCAGTCGGCCAGTTCCCCGTTTGATCTTTAATTTATGCAGGTCGCGTGAAGACCTGCTCGTATTCATGGGACCGTTGTCGGCATTGTTTACCAAAACTTTAGGAATATTTCTTCTAACGGTAGTTCAGAAACGAAGTGTCAATTGTTAAGCGGTCAATTTTACGTAAATTGTAAAATCAGAAAAGTACCGCGACAGCGGCCGTCCGATGTATGGCTGCAGCCGTATATACTCCATTGGCCACAAGAGACCGTTATCTCTCCCCTGTCCTGAGCAGTGCATCAGGTTTGAACCCGAAGGCCCTACGCTAACTCCGCTGAAAGCTGTATATCTCATTGTATTTTTTGTAACCAGTTGGCTTGGCTACGCTGGCGGTCCCGCCATTCAAATCAATAGCCAATATAAGCATGTAAGCTGGTTGGTGGCGGTCCCCGTTGGTTTGGCGATGACGTGGCATTTCCAGAGAATACTCGTTGGTCGCCTGTACACGACGAAGTCCGGGGCAATGCTCCCGCTGGGAATTCGAGCTTCCTGGGTGACAGGCGGTATCGCGGCCGGCATGCTCACGATGCAATTGCCGTTTGCTGTCGCCACTATAGCTAACCGGGTCATAGGCACCACATACACAGCTCCATACTTGGTTACCGGGAAGTCGATCGGGCGTGGCAAGCGTACATGCTACGACTTGACCATGACGAAGGCGGACGACGCATCGGATAGATTTGATGTGTGCGTACCGAAGTCGGAACAAGATGCGACAAGAGTTGGCGACAAGATGCAGGCCACTGGTCGTCGATCACAATATGTGAACCAGATGATCCGTTTCCGTCGGATTTCCTGAGGCAGCGACGCTGTGATGGGAGTCGTCGCTGTTACTCCCCGCCCTCCCCAAGTTGTACGCCTCAGGATGATCGAAGGACGGTATGGAGCCGTGTACACGGCCACGCAAAGCGGCTTCGTTCACTTCCCCTCGTCTATAATCATCGAACCCAGAATCCACATCGCATGGAGCCGTATTTTATGAGTCAAGCCCGTGGGCCATATGCGGGATCTCGGCGCAACGGTCAACGCCAATTCCACCACGAGAAAAAGCCTCCGGTTCAACGACAAGGATCACCATATGTGAAGCCGGCGGCTAAAGACTCCGATCAGACAGCATCCATCCTGAAAACACGATCGTTTCAGTTTCTGGTCAGCGCGGTAGGCGCAGAAAATATTGCCCTTGCACTCGAATCGAACATGACGCGCGTGGCCGAACTGATGAAAGGCGAGAGATTCACGCCTGAGACCGCTTTCCACATGGAAACCACGCTCGGATTACCGCATGGCTTCTTTGATCAGCCTCACCCTGCGCTCGCGGACGAGACCATCGCTCGCTTGAAGTCTCCGCTCGACTTCATTCGGAACGACGAGGAATTCGACCCAAAGCCCGAAGCACTTGAATCGGCACCTACACCGGACGTCGACCAGCAACCAATTCCAGAAGTTAGTTTGCCCGAGGAAGCGCAAATGCCAAAGAAAGTAGCTGGCGGCAAGCCGGCAACTGTCAAAAACAGTCGAAGCGTAGTACGTGAACAGCCTAAAACTGGCGCCCCGTTCAAAGTGTCGTCGTCTAAGCACAGGACGTCTTCCAAAACATCCCAACAGCAACCGCTGGCATTGAGCGACACTACTGACGTGGAGAGCATCCGTCGCTCCAACCTCCGCCTTCTCACAACTCGCAACGGCTCGAAAGTGAAACTCGGTGTAGTCATGGAGATGAGTGGATTCAACATCGCCGACCGACTGCACGGCAAGAAGCGCATGGACAGTGCCGAAGCAAACCGGTTCACAGAACGTCTCGGACTACCCGTTGGTTGGTTGGACAGCCCGCGCACGGAAGCCGAGATTCCAAAATCCGTGTCCCAAATGCTAACGCCTGCTCCGCGCGGGCACTCGTCCGTGCAACAAAAGGTACCGCCTGCGCCAGCAACGAACGATGGCGAGCAAGAAAAAACCGCCAGTGAGAGGTTGCCCACGCATCTCGAGCGTGCAATCGCCTCGGTTGACTCCGAAAGTGCTTCACCCGTTGCGGCGAACGTCGCGGAAGATAAAGGAACTACCGTCGTCAGTCGGGAAGCTCAGGAAAATGAACTCTCCCCCAATCCTGTCAGCCCTTCAACTGAACAGAATGACAGCGATGCTCCGGCAGTGACATTAGCACTGCCCGACGCGATGACTGACTCCCCGACTGCGCAGCAACCCTCCCTCCCCCTTCCAATCACGGCCGCGACCAGCCTGGACAATCTGCACGGTATTGCACCGATAGCAGAAGCTTTGATTAAGACGCTCGCAGGTAAGGCACGCACAGGTCGACTGGACGAATTGAAGGCCTTGGAACTTTTGCATCGGGCGGTCCTGTTGTAGGACTTGGCGGCGTCGACAAAGCAACGACGCGGCCGCTGAGTGTCTTGGGCGCCGATCTATCGCGAGATATGTTCCGAACGCGCCCCCACTGCCGCGACTGTGGCTGAGGTCACGAGGGGTGCTTGGCGCGGTCTACCATACTCCGACCGACCGCCCCATCTTCGTCGGTCCCTCAGTTGCCTCTTGGACGCCTTCGATGGTCAGCCATCAGATAGGGGCGCAGATTGGTCGCCGCGATCTCGGTTGGAGCCGAACTTCCGTATACGACCCCGGACCGGACGACCGCACTATCGCAAAACGGACGTTGAATCACCCTTCTCAAACTCTAACTTCGGGCAGGCGCAGACCCATCACCGGCCTTCGCGACAGGCTGGCCGTCACGTGTCTTAATCGCCTCGATCGCCGCTTGAGCCGACACTTACACATCGCGCTTTCGAGACTTTAGGTTTTGAGTTAGAGCGGGCAACGCCTTGCGCGTGCCAATCTGGTTAAGAGTGGCATGGCAGTATATGATGTCATAGGGATCTGAGGTGGTTGCGAGAATCTCCAGCAACTTGTCTTCAGCCTCGGAGCTTGTGCAGCGCTTAAGGGACTGAATTGCGGCATGCCTCACCAGCCATCGCTTATCCTTAAGAAAAGGAAATAGTGGTCTGACATCGACGCTTTCCGGCTTCGGGATATCGGCAAGCCGTTCAAGGAGACTTGCCAGCGCATACTTATCGGGCTCTTTTGACGAGTATTCGATTAAGCGCGACGCGCACTCTTCGCTGAGGCAATTCTTTCCGATCTTACCGATGATGAAGTAAACCGCTGCTCGCTGCTCCTTTTTTGGTTTCTGACCGAGGTATGCATCGAGTTCATCGACCAAAGTCATGTCGGAAAGCAGTTCCGCTTCGCGATGTGCCTGCCAAGAGATCGAATCGCCCGAGCTAACGACGTCTTGTTGCGCGGTCATCTGTTGAATTAGTTCGAGCAGTTCCTGCGGCATCACCGCACCTTACAAAAAGCAATTACGAGTCTAATAGTGCGGCCAGATCGACGAAACCGTGACCGCCTCAGCAATCGAATTGTCAACGATCTGCGCATCTAATGCGAGTGAACGCAACTGGCCGCCTATTGCCCTCTGCGGTCGGCAGATACTTGGGCGACGTTGCGACTCAGGGGAATTGGTGGATTGAGTGGATCAGAACATAATGCTGGTTCGATCCATTGGGGATTCGGTAAGCGCCGTGCGCAGCGAGAACAGAACATGACAATGCAGCAATTTCCCATGCCATCGTCTGATCGCATTGGATTGTGGCTTGTTTGAACATTTCAAAGCCAGTTAAGTCATATAGCGCCTGTGTTTTTCTGGACGCATCCCGAACATCCATTGGAAGACCTTCATCCGACCATGACCAACGATAGCGCTGTTTGTCGAGAGAGTGCGTTCCCAATGGCAATATGGACGCCTCTGCGGTTGGAGCTTCACCGACGAAGAATGTCAGAAGAGACGACGCAAAATCCACGACGAAACGCTCATTGCCTCCGATGCCGAACGAATTGGACAGAACCGCCTGCTTTGCGCGGAGTTCAGCCAGAGCGCGTTCTAAGAACGCATCAAATTCTTCGTCTTTCACAGGTCTTTGTTTGGTCTGAGACGGCGTCATTTTCGACGATCTTCGCACCGCTGTCGAACGGCCGTTTATGGCCGTACACGGTCCGACGCCGAACCTTCGGCGGTAGCTCGCCGCCGCCTGCGTTCGTCAGCAGTCAACGCCTTATTGCATGTTTTCCTCGTTGAACCCTGCACTGTAGCTCTTGCGCGCGTTCCCGTAACTGTTGTCGAACGGCTTGATACCTAACATAGCGCACGGCTGCAAAAACCGCTCAAAACCATTATTCCGAAACCCGACACGAAGCCGACCATCCGTGCCCATCGAGGTAACAAGTCGATCGCCAAGCTGCCTCCGAAGATTGCCAGCCCCAACTACGAACAAAGCCATACGCAACCAACGGGAGAAATTTCCATCTTCAATCAAAGTCATTTTTCGCTCGCGCAGATTTCACTGCAACATTACAGAGGCGTACCCGACAGGCGTCCGCAATCCCAGATGGATGCGACTGCAATTAGTGAAGTACCGCTGCCGCGCCGCAACACTTTTTAAATTTCTTGCCGCTTCCGCAAGGACACGGATCATTGCGTCCAATCCTCGGCGTCGCACGCTGGATAGTCGTAGCTACATGCCGTTCATGAACTGCCTTTCGGTAGGGCAGCCAATACCGGTAAATCGCGGCGACAGCAGCAGGAATTGCTTTCGCCAACTCCTCCCGCTGAGCTGGCCACCGCGTCAACTCCTCATCCTCTTGCGACACATCATTAGCGCCTAGCAGATAGATGGAACGCATCCAGGCTTGACCTTGCGCATCCTCAAAGAGTGGCTGCCAATCCTGTTGTGACAGTTCGATGCCTTGCATGAAACCGTGGGCCCAAGCTTCACCATCGACGTATGCGCGAGGATCGTCCGGATAGGTCGTCTCATGGAACATTGGTTCAAAAGCATCGGCGTCGGCCTGCAGACTCCAGATAATGCCGTTGTAATGACGCAAGATGAGATCAAGAATGTGTTGCGCCTGTTCGCTCGTTTCGAAATGCGGCGCCTCGTCCGCAGCCGAGCCCCATATCCCGGGCAGCCACTGGCTCGGCTGCAAAGTAGAAGGTCCCACGATAAGGGCCGTCAGGTATCCGTCGAGCATATCGAGCATCATCGCTTCATCGGACACAACGTCTGACATGAGAAACTGATCAAGCTCGTCCAGTTCCTCATCGGACAGCGGAGCCATCATTCGCATGGTGTCAGAGGCACACATATCACGATTACGCAAAAGAAAACACAATTCTACATCCCTGTCGCCGGAGCGTCCGTTTCCGTTGTGAGTACACGTGCGTGCTGATAGCGCTACCGCGAAACATCCCTCCCCTGCATGTACTTTTCACGATCCGCGACATTTTGCGTCGTGTAACAGCTCGTCATACAGCCTGAGCGCTGGGCTTGTGAGCCGTAGTTCTCATGTGAAGACACAGCTCGCCACAGATTGTTCGCGCTCGCACCGGACATGCGGGGCGTGCCGGCAATGACGTTGCCCGACGTGTTGTCAAGCTTTGAGTTAGCGTCAGTTAAATCTTTCAGCGGAGCGATGCGTTCAGCACCGCAGGATTGATCTCTCTATCCGTTAATCCGAACCTCGCCATGCGCCGGTGGCCTCCCAGCCGGGGATCTGTTCAGGAAACGGCTCTGTCGTCGACACACAGGTATGCGGCAAGTGCGGCGAGCCAGCGATCACGGCGTCAACCGGCAATGGCTGGGCGGGATCGAGCCATCCCCGCGCCTCGATCTGGCGCTGCATAGTCGTCCGCTTCTTGCGTTCCATCAAGGCGGCGCGAGCGATGTCGCGGTCGGAATCGCCCTGCCGCATGCGGGCAAGGACTTGGTGGTACTCGAACAATAACGAACCTCCTGTTGGCCATGGACGCTCCGTTCAAATAGAACGGAGCGTCCCGACTTGGAAAGTTCGAATCGCGCTCTAGCCCGATGCTGCTGGCGTCTATGTGCCGCCACTCAGGTGGCGTCTCTATGCCGCCTTCGAAATGGCTCTATAGTGCCGTACAGTGACACCCGTCAGCGCACAACTCGGCTCATGTCCATGCCACCGACGGATGGCGCAATGTTCACGGTCTCATGACCGTTTGCAGCCGTCGATACGGAGGTCGCCGTACCGCCCGGCGGGCTTTGCCGCCGATGCCACTCTTGACAGATTGCCTCGACACACCGCTGCCCGGCCGTTCTCAGTCGGCCAGTTCCCCATTTGACAAAACGATCCAATCGCCAGCCGCTTTCAGTCAATCCGTTAAAAATGTCGGAAAGAGGCCGACGGTAAGCCTTCACGTAAGGTTTCGGCTCGCCAAAGCTTGACCAATGCAGCCCGAAGCGCGAGGTCGTGAAGTATGTCCCTTCGCCAAGGGTGCGCTGATCCATCCAGTCGTCATCGGATGCGCCATCGAAAATACCAGAATTGCACCGCGTCGCGCGACCCGCCGAAACTCACTGCAGACCGCCACAAGCTCTTCGACACAGTCGAGGGCGAGCGAGCACAATATCTTGTCGAACGATTGCTCAGGAGGCCAATCGAGCGACGCTGTAAGATCGCCCGTCATCAGTTCAACCGGAAGTTGCGCACATCAATGGTAAGCAGGTTCGACCATCTCCGGTGTTATGTCGAACGCATGAACAGTCGCGCCGTTTCGCGCGAGATGTTCGCTACAAATTCCCGGTCCACATCCTGCGTCAAGAACATGTTAGCTATTGGCATCGCCCAGGAGCGACTTCGTTGCGGGGCGTTTGTAGAGCGTGTTGTGCGGCTTTGTGATCACGGCTGCTGCATAGCGTTCCGCGAACCCGGAACAGGCGACAGGTCCGATAGGCTGCTTCGATGCACTCATCTCTGTCGCGCACAAACTCTACGTCAA
The DNA here is from genome assembly GCF_037126505.1 of Paraburkholderia bengalensis. NCBI lineage: Bacteria > Pseudomonadati > Pseudomonadota > Betaproteobacteria > Burkholderiales > Burkholderiaceae > Paraburkholderia > Paraburkholderia bengalensis. Next base: position 45,090 of record NZ_JACFYJ010000015.1, on the reverse strand, counting down.
AAGAAAGGTGTAGCGATTGTGAACGATCTAGATATACGTGTCGAACGGCCAGTTGTGGCCGACGCCCGTCCCACCTCAACCAACGAGAACGGGATCGATCTCGTTGTGTGTCAGCCCGAATTTCGCCATGCGAGCGCGATGCTCTCGCGAGCCAAGATATGAACGAAGCTGCGCGTTCACCGCATTGCGCAGATCGCTGTTTCGTCTGCCAAACGAGAACGCTCCGAACGGAAGCTCTGGTCGCTCGCCGTTCATTTGCGGTTTGTGCTCCACGGCCTCAAAGATCGAACCTCCGATACGAGCCGCCAGTATGCGGTTTCCCAAGGCGGTGCTCGCACACGCGTCGATCGCCCCCGACCTAACTGCGTCGATCGCATCGACCTGATGCTCGAAGATTGCTATCTGATCCTCACGGACGCCTGATGCTCTCGCCGAGTCGTGTTGCACCTGTCCGGAAATGATGCCAAGGCGCGCATCGTCGCGTCTGGCGAGAGACGCATAACTGAAGAGTGCTTTCGGATTCCCAGCTCGAACCAGGAACCCGTCCGCTATAGCCCACACCGGCACGCTGAACGCGACCAGATTGGCACGGTCAGGCGTGACAAACAGCGGAACATTCATATCCCAGCGGCCGGTTTCAACGCCGGGTAACAGTTCACTGAACGTCGTCGGGTGATGCTCGATCCAGGTGATCCCGATCGCTCGAAGAACCGCTTCGGCCAGGTCAATATCCGCGCCAGTCGCGGTGCCGTCTTCCTCCGTCCAATCGAACGGAGGTTCTTCGATGTACGCAATCGTTACCTTCATCACTGGTTCTCGCAAACGGGAACGGCCAGCAAACTCTGGAGCCGATTGTTGACGATTCTACTTCCATACGCGGATGTCGCCTTTTTGCCGAAATCCCCACGTTAATGAAGGGGATGCAGAGCTGCCGTGAAAATTCAACGACAGCTATCGGCCGACTTCCATGACTGAGTATTGTCGGTCATCTGCTGTCACTGGTTTCTGAACTTTCTGAGGAGCTGGCTCCGATGACTGCTTGTGGCCGATCGCTGCGCGGCGGAGTCAGCCGATTTACCCTCATTCTGACATGGCCACTGTCGACAGAGACTGTGACGCACCGTCCCGTCGCTGCAATCCGCGCAAGCACAGAAGCGATATAGCGGCAAGCGAACTGTAGAACAAAGCCAAGGGCAACCACCGTCCTGGCCAGGCGTGCGCGAGAATCGTACCGATGAGCGGCGTCAGACCGCCTGCCATGGCTGCGCAACTCTGATACGACAGTGAAATGGCGGAATAACGCACACCGACGTCGAACGCTTCCGTCATCAGTCCAGCCATGACAGCGTATGAGCCCGACATGCACATCACGGCAATGGCAATACCAACCACGATCGCTACCGGGTTTCCAGTCGATACCAGGATAAACATCGGATACGGCGACAGCATCGCAAGTGCAGCCGCCCACGCGAGGAATCGCCCGGCTCCAATGCGTTGAGCGAGCCAGCCGGCAATCAACTGATTGAACAACTGGACAAAGGCAACGACGAAAAGGCAATCGAGAATCAGCGCACGATCGAGACCAAGCGTTTCCGTCGTGAAGTTGAGCATGAATGTGTTGAGAAACCACGCCCCTGCCACGCCGATTACGTTCGCCCCAAGACATAGAAGCACCGTGGACCACGCGTTGCGCAATACGTCGAGTATTGGCAGCCGTGCGGGCTTCGAGCGTTCGTTGAAGCTGAGAAACTCCGGCGACTCCGATACGCCCGCACGAATAACGACACCGACAAAAAGCAGCACTGCGCTAGCGAGAAAAGGTACACGCCAGCCCCAATCCATCATCGCCTCAGGCGGCAAATGCCCGATTGTGCGAAAGGCAAGCAGCGCGAGAATCAAACCGGCGGGGCTGCCAAGCTGCGCGAACGAAGCGAGGAACGTGCGCTTGCCTTTCGGTGCGTGTTCTCCCGCCATCAGGACGGCGCCACCCCACTCGCCGCCAATTGCGATGCCCTGCGCGACGCGCAGCAAGACGAGCAACACAGGTGCAAGTACACCCGCCTTCGCATAGACAGGCAGAAACCCAATGCCTACCGTCCCGATACCCATGATGGCGAGCGTTGCGACCAGCGCCTTCTTTCGACCGATGCGATCACCCAGATGGCCAAACACCAGACCGCCGAATGGCCTTGCGAAGAACCCAACGGCAAATGTGCCAAAGGAAGCCAGAGTGCTATAGAACGGATCGCCTTGCGGAAAGAACAGCTTGCCGAATACCAACGCTGATGCGGTGGCATAGATGTAGAAGTCGTACCACTCGATGGTTGTGCCGATGAATGCGGCAAACGCAGCGCGTCCCGGCTGACGGGCCGGACGTCCGTATGCTTGGCTCTGCATGAACTGTCTCCTTGTGTAGGCCGGTCTATGCCGCCGGCTTCTTCCGTGATCGAGATTGCACTGTCAGCGTTTCAATACACCCGCATCGAACAGTTGTTGCTGCGTTTTTTCGTCAATCCCGAGCGAAGTTAGTACGGTTTGGGTGTCACCGCCTAACGCGGGAGGCGGTGTTCGATAGGTCGCGGGCGTTCTCGATAGCTTGATGGGGGTACCCGTTCCGCGATAACTGCCGATTTCGACCAGCAAGTCGCGATGCAACGTATGTGGATGCCGCACCACTGCATCGACGGTTTGCACGGGACCGCAGGGCACGCCGGCACGAATCAGGTCCGCCGCTAGCGGCTCGCATTCGTGCGCCGTCAGCAATGATTCCAGTACTTCCTTGAGTGCATCGCGATGCGCACAACGGCTGCAGTTGTCGATGAAGCGCTCGTCGTGTGCCAGATCCGGCGCGCCTAGATGTCCACACAGCTTCGCAAACTGCCGATCATTACCGACCGCGAGAAATATGGGTGACGTAGCGGTTCGATAACTGTCGTATGGAGCGATGTTCGGATGCGCATTGCCACTTCGGACGGGCGTGCGACCATTTCCAAAGTAGTTCGGCAGATGCGGATGAAGCAATGAAACACCGCAGTCATACAGTGCGATATCGAGCGACTGACCTCGCCCACTCTTGTCGCGTTCCGCAAGCGCGAGAAGAATGCCCGCCAATGCGTTCAGACCGGTCACCATATCGACGATGGGCAAGCCTATTCTCAGCGCCGGTCCATCATGTTCACCGTTCACACTCATCAGTCCCGCCATCGCCTGAATCACGGCGTCGTACCCGGGCAAGCCGCCGAGCGGGCCATCGGGCCCAAACCCCGAGATTGCGCAGTGAATGAGGCGTGGGAAGCGCTGCGAGAGCGTCGTGTAGTCCATTCCCCAGCGCTCGAGGGTCCCGGGCTTGAAGTTTTCGACCAGTACATCGGCGCCTTCGAGTAATTGCCAAAGCACCGCGCGCCCTGATTCTTGCGAAAGATCGACGCAGATTCCCTGTTTGTTGCGATTGACCCCAACAAAATACGAAGCCGATTCGCCGATAAATGGCGGCCCCCAACCACGCGTTTCATCGCCAGCCGGCGGTTCAAGCTTGATGACCTGTGCGCCGTGATCGGCCAGTGCCTGCGTGCAATAGGGACCGCCCAGCACGCGGCTCAGATCGATCACGCGCAGGCCTTCCAGCGCGCCCGCCACGCGTTGCGTGCTCATCATGCCTCTCCTTCACTCGGGAAAAACGTCATCGCTTCGTCGTGCGACATGGGCGTCTCTTCTACCAGCGTGCGTAGCAACGCGGCATTGACGCGCACTCCTTTGGGACTGAGCGGGTCGCGTGGCAAGAGCTTGTGTTCGACAATGAGATGAGCGAGCGCAAGTCTGCGATAGTCGGGCGCGACACGCGCGGCCTCCGTCGCCATGAAAATCGCCGTGGTTGCGTTGTAGACGGCACTCGCCGCTTCACGCACGTTTTCATCGCGCCCGCACTCCGCGACGCTATCCATGGCAGCGCTGGCGCGATTGAAGACATCGCGGAGCAAGGCGACGCTTCGCGAGGGCAAAGCGGCATCGTCGAGTTGCGCATTGAGGTACTGTTTCAGAGACTCGAGCGCGCCCTCGCGCCGGGTCGCACGCGCCACATCCAGCGCGACGATGTTGCTGGTTCCTTCCCAGATCGAGCCAAGATGCGCATCGCGCACGAGTCGCGGGTCCGCCCATTCCTCGATATAGCCAACCCCACCGCGCACTTCCATCGCATCGCCCGTGACCTTGCGCGCGTCCCGGCAGGCGCGGTATTTCACGAGTGGCGTGAGGATGCGAACGCATTTCGTCGCGAGCGCGTCGCCTCGGTCGGCACGTGTCAGCAGCGTCGCAATGTGCATGAACATTGAACGGGCCTGTTCGGCTGGCAACATCATTTTCAGCAACTGACGTTGCATCAGCGGCATGTCGATGAGCTTGCGGCCAAATGCAGAGCGATGTCTCGCGACATGTATCGCTTCCGTGAGCGCGCGGCGCATCAGGCCGGCAGCACGGACACCATTAGAAAGGCGCGACATATTGATCATGTCGGCCATCTGGTGAAAGCCGCGCCCTACTTCCCCGATCAGATATGCTTGCGCACCCTGGAGCACGATCTCGCCGCTTGCCATCGACCGGCTGCCGAGTTTGTCCTTCAGGCGCACAATCTGATACGCGTTGCGCGTACCGTCTTCGAGAGTCTTGGGTAGCAAGAACAGCGCAAGTCCCTTGATGCCCTCGGGAGCATCGTCGGGACGCGCAAGCACCATGGCCAGGTCGGCATCGGGATTCGAGCAGAACCACTTGTCGCCGGTCAGTTTCCAGACCTCATTTCCCTGCGCATCGATGCTGGCGGTTGCACGCGTCTCGATGCGTCCCGTATCGGACCCGGCCGCCTGTTCGGTCATGAACATCGCACCTTGAAACAGCGCGTCGAAGTCTTTCGACGCGAGCATCGGCAGATAACGGTCGACGAGCTCCTTCGAACCGAACTTGCGCAACGTACGCGTAAGCGAGTCAGTCATACTGACAGGACAGCAGAGGCCGAACTCAGCCTGAACGAAAAGGTAGGTCAGCGCGTATTTGACAAGAGGCACTGGAGCGTCCGATCCGTGGCTCATGGATGCAAGACCGAGTTCGCTGTACGCGACGCGTTCAAGTGCCACATAGGCCGGGTGTTTCTCGATGCGTTGCAGGGCTTCGCCGCGCCTCGTTCGCTGACGTAGTACAGGCGGATTGTGGTCAGCAACCGTTGCCCATTCGTCGAGTTCGTCGGAAGCACGCTGGCCGAGCTCTACGAGTCGCACCCTGACGCCGTTGTATGCCCTCTCGCCCAGATAGCTTTTGAGCAAAGGCCCGAATGACGGGTCGCTGTTGAAGAAATTGATGCCTTTACTGTCGGGAATGTTGGACGAGCCGTGCTCCTGTCGGATTTCTGGCATCGAATGTCTCCTGTTTCATTGTGCGGCGCATCAGTGTCTTATGTGCGCGATGCTTTGAAATCAGGTTACGTTCACCGTCGATAATCGTCCAATACAATCATTGGCACATACGATAACATTCATCTATCGTTACCCGAGGTTGACCATGGAGTTGAGACAACTCAAATACTTCGTTGCAGTCGCCGAGGAATTGCACTTCGGCAGAGCAGCACGTCGGCTATTCATTTCCCAACCGGCCCTGAGCTTCGACATTCGCCGCTTCGAGGAACAACTCGGTGTGAAGCTGCTTGAGCGGAACAGCAAAGCCGTGGCGCTCACCAACGCGGGCAAGGTGCTGCTCAAGGAGGCGCAGCGTCTTTTGCAGCAGGCCGACGAAGTGACCAAAATGACCGTGGAATCCGCACATGGGCTCGCTGGTTGCCTGCGCGTCGGTTTCGTTAACTCAATGCTTTATCGTGGTCTTCCTGAAGCTGTGCAGCGCTTCGAAGCCAACCACCCTAACGTTGAAGTCGTTTTGAAAGAAATGAACACGGCCGAACAGGCACGCGCGCTTCAGCAAATGCAGATAGATGTCGGATTTGCACATTGGGGGCACTTCCCGGCCGAGGTTGAAGCTAGTCTGTGGTGTACGGAGGCGTTCCTATGTTGTGTGCCGGTCGGCCACCGTTTGTCGAAAAATCGGCGTGTCGATTTGCGCCAGCTGTCCGACGAGCCGTTCATTCTATTTCCGCGCAGCGTATCGCCTCACTATCATGACCAGATCATTGCGACATGCGTGGCAGCTGGCTTCAGCCCCAACATCCGGCATGAAGCACGTCTATGGCAAACAGTAGTGTCTATGGTCGAGTTCGGCATGGGTGTGGCGCTCGTTCCGCAGGCGTTGGCCAAAACACAATCGCAACGCGCTGCCTTCGTCCCGCTCGCGCAAAACCCTTTCGCGTCACAGGTCCTGCGCCTGACAAGGGCGGGAAGCCAGCTTGATCTGGCCGACCGCTTCTTGGCCTCCCTGTCACCACCGTGAAACGCTCAAGCTGGCGCAGCCTCGAGCCGCGATTGCAAACAGAAGGGAGGCATGCAAATCACAGAGCGCGAGTCCATTGGCGGCCCGCTAACGAATTTCGCTTTCGTACGTTTGTTTGGCGGAAGACACCCAATCCACCGGCCTTCTTTCGTGTCCGCCACCTGGACCATTGCTGCAACTTAGGAACGTCACTTCCCAACTATTGCCCAATAATCGACGATGAGGCTTGGCTTCTTCAGGGAAGACAGTATGCGCTAGTGCACTTAGTTGAAAGTGTCGTTGCGTGCATGCCACGCCGGCTGAGCAAAACCTAACGTATGCCCCATCGCAAGACGCGTTTCGCGAATCACCGCCCCAATGGGTGGGCGATCGACCATTCCATTAAGAGGCGTTAACAAAATGAGTTCTTCAGCCTTCGCCAACAGATGATGCAGCAGGCGAGTTTCATGAAGGCTTCGTGGATGAAGGCAGGCGTTCGAAGCGGATGCGCAGTCGCCGGAAGTTGTGAAGCCACGAAATGGTTCGCTCGACGACCCAGCGGGTTTTGCCAAGGCCGCTGCCATGAGGCTGGCCACGTCGGGCGATTTCGGTAGCGATGCCCGCTGCGTGCAGCGCACGACGGTATTTGTCGTGATCGTAGCCCCTATCGCCCTGAACGATGCGGGGCTTCGAAAGTGGCCGGCCGCGCTTGCCGGCAATGGGTGGGATCGCATCAACCAGCGCGTGAAGCTGGGTGACATCGTGACGGTTGGCGCCGGTGAGGATTACCGCGAGCGGGATGCCCTGCGCTTCGGTAATGAGGTGGTGCTTTGAACCAGGTCGCGCGCGGTCGGTGGGATTCGGTCCCGTTTTTGACCTGCACCCACCGCGCGCATCGAGGAAGAGTCGACAACGACACGGGACCAGTCAATCCGGTCGGACTCGCGTAGCTTCGCGAGCTGCACTTCGTGTAGCCGGTCCCAGACGCCGGCAGCCTGCCAGTCTCGTAGACGGCGCCAGCAACTCATGCCACTGCCGCACCCCATCTCGCGCGGCAGCAGGTCCCAGCGCAGGCCCGTCTGCAAGATGAACAGGATGCCGGTAAGCATGGCCCTGCCATCCAGTGGTTTGCGTCCGGGATATCGTGAGCGGCGAGGTTTGGGTGGGGGCAGCAAGGGTTCAATGAATGCCCACAACTCATCATCGAGTAGTTTCGCCATGGCCTCCTCGTCATCGAAACAATGACGAGGTTAACAGCAATCGTTGGAAGTTAAGGAAGGTCTGCAAAAGTCCTGGCGTTGACAGGCAGGTGAACTATCCTGGGTAGCAGGGATGTTCTGGAGAGAGAGTCGATGACGCAACTCGGTCTTGGTCTGGATCTGACGACAAAACGGACGCGCAAGCGGGAGTTTCTCGATGAGATGGGCCGTGTCGTGCCGTGGTCAAGGCTGATTGCGCTGATTGAGCCGCACTATCCGAAGGGTAAAACGGGGCGGCTGCCGTTCCCGATCGCGACGATGCTGCAGATTCATTTTATGCAGCAGTGGTTTGGTCTGTCCGACCCTGCAATGGAAGAAGCGCTCTATGACGTGCCGCTGTATCGCGAGTTCGCAGGTCTTGACGGCGGCATGGCGCGATTGCCGGATGAAAGCACGATTCTCCGGTTCCGCCATCTGCTTGAGACGCATGATCTGGCGGCGCAAATGCTCGCACTGGTCAATGAGATCCTGACGGAGAAAGGCTTGATGCTAAAGGCCGGATCCGCAGTCGACGCCACCCTGATTGCCGCGCCCAGTTCCACAAAGAACGGTTCCGGCACCCGGGATCCAGAAATGCAATCGACGCAGAAAGGCAGCAACTGGTACTTCGGAATGAAATCCCATATCGGCGTGGACGCAGACTCCGGACTGGTTCATACGGTCATTGGAACGGCGGCCAATGTGCACGACATCACCGTTGCCCACGCGTTGCTGCATGGCGAAGAGACGGATGTCTACGCCGACGCCGGGTATCAGGGGATCGAAAAGCATTGTGAGGCTCACGCATCGCGTTGGCATGTTGCGATGAGACCGGGCAAGCGCAGAATGCTGGATCCGGGTGATCCTCTGGATGCGATATACGATGAAATCGAGCGGCTGAAGGCTGGAATTCGAGCCAAGGTCGAGCACCCGTTCCGCGTCATCAAGAGACAGTTCAGTTATGCGAAGACGCGCTATCGTGGTTTGATGAAAAATACCGCTCAGATCACCACATTGTTTGCCTTGAGCAATTTGTGGATGGCGCGCAGAGCCTTGCGAAAATCTTGAGATCGGGTCGGTGTGGCCACACGTTTCGCCGGCATAGGCCGGACAGGTGGTAATACCAAGTGATCTTCACCTCAAAAATGTTCTCAGCGGTCAGGCTGCGATGAATGCGGAAGATCATCGCGCCGAAACCGACTTCTGCAGACCTTCCTTAACAGATCAAAGCAATCATTTTGTTAAGGCTTCTAAACTAAGACTAGCAGGAACCCCAGCGTGTCAGTCAAATGACAAATAAAATCAACAATATATATTGAAAACATGCCCTCGTCCGCTGAAGGTCGCAAATCGCAAACGAGGCAGTCTGTATCGAGCGGCCGTGGTTGCTCGGGTCGCTCGGTCTAAAATGAACGGGAAGTCAAGCAAGATCGATCAAATCTGCGGCGCGGATCAAGTGCGCCGCTGACTTGCCTATGAATGCGCAGACACGCAACTCATCGAGAAACGTGCGCCGACCAGACCCGGGACACCTCGATGCCGGCGTTCTTTTACCCTGTGGTCGGCGTCGGCCGTCGATCACATGTCGAGTTGGTCGAGTCCCAATGTCGCGCGATGTTGGTTGATCTCTTGCACGTATTTCTCGAGATCACTCATCCGATGGATATGTCTCATGATGCCTTTCTCTTCGTGATAGACGATGAAAGCGCCATCCCGTTTGATGATATCCACTGCAGCAAGTGCAACGTTAGAAAGTCCCGAAACTCCCTTGTCTACGAGCACGTCGTTCCAGGTTTCCTCTTCAATCCAAAGCTTGTTTTCCTCAAGTTCAACCGGTACGCGCGTAGTCATGATGTACTTTTAGCTCCATTTTTAAGCGGTAGTGGGAGCGTGAAAGTAGCACGAAATCCGCATATTAGGGGATCTATCAGACCGAATCGCACAGACGATGCCGGTCGGTTGGGCGATACCATAAGAGGCAGGAGTAGTGTCGTCGACCCAAGAAGTATGCGGGCACCGACGGTCGCTGCGCCCCATAGCGTGCACCCAATAACATCTGGATATCGCTAGTACCGGCTGACAGTACCCCGATTGGTCTAGCCGCTGATCTGCGAAATCGGGCCGCGTAACGTGAGAGCATTGGCTACGCCGATGCTTGATAGCCCTCCGTCGACTGTTAAGACCGAGCAAGTGTGGATACTTCGAACATATTGCCGGTCTCAACGATAGCACCCGCGCTGCGTAAAACCCCGTCGATCGACATGGCTGCGGCAATTTCACTCATCGCAAGCGATGGCGCCACACTTCGTTGCCAACGGCCCGGGTAACGACGGGGAAAAAACAAAAATTCGTGGAGACGCATTCGCCGATCGCGCAGCCAATTGACGTCCCGCTCTATCGACCTGTCGTCGGAAACTTTGATAGACAGCTGACGGTGTGCCGTTTTTTGAAAAGTTCACGCAAACCAAGACAGCTTCTCGGAATGTACCCGACCGCGATGACGTCGCCACGGCAACAGGCGGTTGGCTTAGTTGCGAAGCTTTGAAGCGATATATTGCCAGTCCCATGACTTCGCGAGTCGTCCACATTCTTCGAACGATCGAGATCGATCATCAGAATGGCGGTCTGCTCGCCGCTCCTCCCGTTTAATTTGGCGCGCACCGGCTCGAAGAGTTTCAACGTGACCCGATAGCTTCGTGACGCGTTGCCGAGTATCGCATAGTCAGCGTGGCCGAGCGTTTGCAGCGAGCTGTATATGTTGGTCTTTTCCCATCCGGGCTGTTGCGCTAGCACGGAAAGTGCGCCACCTCACCGCCATGTTCGGCGGGCGTGTCCAGCCGAAAGGGGCCTCCGTAATCGGCATCTTATCCAGTGTCATGCTAGACAGAAACGCCGCTTCGCCCTGCACTTCAAGGATGTAGCTGCTACTGCAACGTGGTCTATCCCTTTTCCCAGGAACCTTGTTTCACTTCGTCGGCTTGATGTGCGCTCCCTAGGGAATTCCCTCGATTCTTTCGAAGTGTCTTGACCAGATTTTGGAGCGGTGCCAGCATCGTTCCAAATTATATTTTGAAACTAACATCCTAATTTATAGGATTCGGTCGAAAACGATGGCAACCCGGAGGCCTTATGAACAACGAAGCAAAGGGACAGGCGAGCGCCGCGAACGTCGTACGCGTCGTGAGCGGCAATTTCCTCGAAATGTACGACTTCATGGTCTACGGCTTTTACGCGTCGGCGATCGCGAAGGCCATGTTCCCGAGCCACAATGAGTTCGTCTCGCTAATGCTCTCGCTGGCCACGTTCGGTATGGGCTTCCTGATGCGCCCGCTCGGCGCCATCGTGCTCGGCTCATACATGGATCGCCACGGGCGACGCGCGGGCCTGATCCTCACGCTCACGCTCATGTCCATCGGCGTTCTGATGATCGCGGTCACACCCAGTTACGCGAGCATCGGCGCACTGGCACCCGTGCTCGTGATCGTTGGGCGCCTGCTGCAAGGGTTCTCAGCAGGTGCGGAATCGGGCGGCGTGTCGGTGTACCTGTCGGAGATCGCACCGCCTGGACGACGCGGCTTCTATGTGTCGTGGCAGTCGGCGAGCCAGCAGGTCTCAGTGCTGCTCGCCGCTGTGCTCGGTGTCGCGCTGCGCTTCACACTCACGAACGAGCAGATGGATGCGTGGGGCTGGCGCGTTCCGTTTGTGCTCGGCTGCTCGATTGTGCCGGTGCTGTTCTGGATTCGCCGCTCGGTCACGGAATCGCATGTTTTCAAAGCGCAAAAGCCGCAGAGTATTCTCGAGATTTTCGGGTCGCTGGCGCGCAACTGGCGTGTCATTCTCGGGTCGACGATGCTCGTCAGTCTAACCAGCATCATGTTCTATCTCATCACCGCATACACGCCGACGTTTGGCCGTGAGGAACTCGGCCTCAAACCGATCGACACGTTCTACGTAACGACGTGCGTCGCACTCACGACGTTCGTGATGATCCCCGTGATGGCAACGCTGTCCGACCGCCTAGGGCGCAAGCCTCTGCTCGTCGGTGCATCGCTGACGATAGCGATCGTCGCGTGGCCCGCGATGACCTGGCTCGTCGCTGCGCCCTCGTTCATGAGCCTTCTGCTGGTGGAGGTGGGATTCGCATTCCTGTACGCGTCGTATCAGGCAGCGCTCGTCGTCACGCTCACGGAAATCATTCCGGCCAACGTGCGCGGCACGGGCTTTTCGCTCGCCTATAGCCTGTCGCAGGCCGTCTTTGGCGGCTTCACCCCGGCCATCTGCACGATGCTGATCCACACGACGTCGAACAAGGCGATGCCCGGCGCATGGCTCGTGATGGGCGCGTCGTTCGCGCTTCTCGCGACGCTCATGATCGTGCGCTCCGACAAGCGGCCGGTGAGCGAAGCTTCCGCGCCGGTGGTCTCGTAAATGATATTTACTTTCGATAGCCCATCGCGCGTGAGATATTCGTTGCCGCTTCCTGCACGGCCGGTGCGAATTCTTTCATACGCTTGAGGCTCAAACGCTCTAGTGGTCCTGATATGCCGATGGCGGCAACCACCTTGTCGAACGCATCGAAGATGGGTGCCGCGACGCCGCCGACGCTCTCACGCCATTCGCCGCGATTCACCGCGTAGCCGTTGGCCGCCGCGCGCGCGAGTTCAATCTTGAGCGCCGGCAGATTCGTGATGGTCGCCTTCGTATGTGCTTCAAGGCGGGTCAGATTGCGTGTCAGATAGTCCTGGCTCTGATGCGCCAAAAGAATCTTGCCGGTCGCGACGCAATACGCGGGCGCATGACCGCCGAGCACGGAGTACGCGCGCACGGGCTGTGCGCTGTCGAGCTTGTCGACATAAACGACCGAGGCGCCATCGAGAATGGACAGATGCACCGACTCTTGCGTCAGGTCGACGAGCGCGCGCATATGGCTCGCCGCGAATTGTCGCACGTCAACGGTCGCCATCTGCTTCGCCCCAAGTTCGAACAGCTTGAACGTGCTGCGATAGTTGCCGGTGACCTCGTCGCGGGCTGCGTAGCCCGCATGCGCGAGCGTCTGCAAGGTGCGATGCGTATTGCTTTTCGTGAGCCCGACCTGTTCTGCCAGCACCTGAATCGTGACCGGCTTGCCGTTCTTGTCGGCGAGTGCCTCCAGCAACATCAGGCCCTTGAGCAACGTCTTGTCCATGGTCCTAAAACTTGGGATTAAAAGCTCATTTTACACTGGACTAAACCACGGAATGCATTGCCAATGCTGCCTTTCGAAGCCTCCTGTCGACTGCGCGCAGCGCCGCACAGCACACGGAATCAGTGTTTGCACCGAGATGTTAGTCCTATAATTCAGGACGTAAGTTTCATTTCTTGGTTTACATGCACGCGACAGGACGTCACAATGATCGCAAGCGACTGCGAGCGAACGTGCCGTCGCATACCAACAGACTGCCGGAGGAATTGAATGAATCAGCCGCTTCAGGGAATCAGGGTCATCGAGTTCTGCAATGTCGCTGCAGGGCCATATTGCGGCATGCTGCTCGCAGACATGGGCGCGGACGTCATCAAGGTCGAACATCCTCAGGGGGGCGATACACTTCGTGCGTGGCCGCCGATTACTGACGGCTATAGCGAGAACTTCGCTTCGCTCAATCGCAACAAACGCTCGGTCACGCTCGATCTGAAGAATCCTGATGACGTCGAGCAGGCCAAGACACTCATCAATACCGCCGATGTCGTGATCGAGAACAATCGTCCAGGGGTGATGAATCGTCTGGGTCTCGGATACGAAGCCATCCGCGCGATGAAGCTTGGCATTGTGTATTGCTCGATCTCCGCGTACGGGCAGACGGGTCCGCGCTCGCAGGAAGGCGGCTTCGATCTGACCGTTCAGGCCATGAGCGGCATCATGAGCATTACAGGCGAGCCCGACGGCGCACCCGTCAAATGCGGCGTGCCGCTCGCAGATTTCTCGGCGGGCCTGTACGCGGCGTTCTCGGTGGTGTCCGCGCTGCGCGGCGTCGCGCAAACGGGCCACGGCACCCATATCGATGTGCCGATGCTAGGTGCCACGCTCGCCATCGCGGCGCTGCAGACGTCGGAGTACTTCGGCACGGGCCGAGATCCGCAGAAGCTCGGCTCGGCGCATCCGCGCAATGCGCCTTATCAGGCGTTCAAGGCGCGCGATACTTACTTCGGCATGGCGGCGGGCAACAACGCACTGTGGAAATCGGTGTGCGGTGTGGTCGGACGTCCCGAACTCGAAGGCGATGCGCGCTACGCGTCCACCACGCTGCGCGCGCAGCATCAGATCGAACTGCGCGACACGCTGGAAGCGGTCTTCGCGAACCACGACGCTGAGCATTGGATCGCGCGTTTCCGTGAAGCCGGCGTGCCGTGCGCGCCGATCAACACCTATTCGCAAGTGCTCACGGACATACAAGTCGAGCATATGGGATGGGTGCAACCGCTCAAATTGCCCAACGGCGTGCAGACAAGGACGTTCGCATCGCCCGTCAAACTCTCAGGACGGACGCCTGAAATTCGCATGCGGCCGCCGGGTCTCGGCGAGCACAACGCTGAATTGCTGAAGAAATCGGAGGTTGAGGCGTGAGCATGATACTCATTGACAGGCAATCGACGCATTGGGCGATTACGCTTAATCGCCCGGACAAGCTGAATGCGCTGTCAGCGGCGCTCGTCGAAGAACTGATTCAAGCATTCGATGCAGCCGAAGCCGCGCACACGCCGCTCGTCTCGTTGCAAGGCGAAGGCCGTTGCTTTAGCGCGGGCTTCGACATGAGCGGCGTTGAAACGCAGAGCGAAGGTGATCTCGTGCTGCGTTTCATCCGCATTGAGACTTTGCTAAACAAGATCGCGAGTTCGCCATGCTTTACGGTGGCTCTCGCGCACGGTCGCAACTTCGGCGCGGGCGTCGATCTGGTCGCTGCATGCAAACTGCGCGTCGCGGCGCCCGGCTCGACTTTCCGCATGCCTGGACTGAAATTCGGGCTGGTGCTTGGGTCAGCGCGCTTCGCTCGCATCGTCGGTACGCCCGAGGCGCGGCGCATATTGGAAACGGCCGCGACGTTCGATGTCGAGCGCGCGAGCGCGAACGGTTTTATCGAGCGCATCGCCGGTCCGGAAGAACATTTCATGGTGATCGAGGAAGCGCTGGCGCGCGTGGGCGCCCTGTCCGCTGAAAGCCGTGCGCTGCTGTACGGCGTACTCGACACTGAACAGGCGAATACGGATCTCGCCGTGCTCGTGCGCTCGGCGGCTGTGCCTGGTATCCACAAACGCATCGAGGCGTACTTGGCCTCGTCGAAGAAGGCCTAGGGGGACTGGATATGAGTTCGGGATATGCCAGCAAGAACAAGGAACTCTCGCTGGGCGAAATGGTGGCGCTCGTACCGAACGGTGCGTCACTCGGGTTGGGTGGCAGTTTCCTGCATCGCGGGCCGTTCGCATTCGTGCGCGAACTGATCCGTCAGGAAAAGCGCGACATAGAGATCATCAAGCAGTCACCAGGTTACGACATCGATATTCTGTGCCGCGCGGGTGTCGTGTCGCGCGCGCGTTGCGGTATCGTCGCGATGGAAGGGAATTTCGGCCTTGCACCATGGTACAGACGCGCGGTCGAGACGGGTCGACTAAAGCTCGAAGAGCATGCGTGCGCGACGCTCACCGCCGGACTGCGCGCGGCTGCGTTCGGCGTGCCTTTCATGCCGTGCGGCGGCATACATGGCAGCGAACTGGTGCGTGTCAACGGCTGGAAAAGTATCGAGGACCCCTACGACAGTGGCCAGCGGACCTATGTCATTCCTGCGATATCGCCCGACTTCGCGGTGATTCACGCATCAAGTGTGGATCGGCTTGGCAACGTGCGAATCGCAGGCACGTATCATTGGGACCGCATCATGAGCCGCGCATCGAAGAGCGTGCTCGTCGTCGCCGAGGAAGTGTCCGATGAGAACTTCGCTGATCAGCCCGAGCTGACCGTCGTGCCGTACTTTATGGTGCAGCACTACGCGATCGTCAAAAACGGCGCGTGGCCGGGGTCGTGCTGGCCGTCGTACGCGATCGACTATCCCGCGATCGAGGCCTATCTGGAAGACGGTGCCGACTCTCTGGCCCGTCACATCGAGGCAGCCCCGGAAACGAAAGAGGCGGAGGCACGTCAACATGGCTGAAAGCTGGAACGGTTTCTCGTACATCGTCACCAATCTGGCGCGCTTCATCCGCCCGGACGAGATCACGTTCAGTGGTGTGAACTCCACGCCACCGATGCTCGCCTGCCTTCTCGCCAAACGCGCGTACGATTGGGATTTCGTTTATATCAACGTCGCGGGCGGCGTCGATCCGTCGCCCTCTGCGATTCCGATTTCCAGCTCCGATCCGCTGCTCGCCGAAGGCTCGGCATCGATCTTCGCCAACGAAGACTTCTACGATCTCTGCACGCGCGGCCGCATGGATCTGACCTTTCTCGGCGCGGCGCAGCTCGACGGCGAAGGCAATGCGAACAACTCGTGCATCGGTGACTGGTCGCATCCAAAAGTGCGTCTGCCCGGAGGCGGTGGCGGCGCGGTAATGCTTCCCACCGCGAAGCGCGCCTGCACATGGCGCACCGAGCATTCGAAGCGAACGCTCGTCGACAAGCTCGACTTCGTCACGTCGTGGGGCGGCATGCATGGCGTCGTCACGCCGATCGCGGTGTTCGTAAAGCGCAACGGCAGGCTGGCGCTGCAATCATGGCATCCAGAATCGAGCCTCGATGAGGTTCGTGAGCGAACCGGATTTTCGTTCGACGCCACCGATGCCGCGTCGACAGCCCTGCCCACCAGGCGCGAACGTGAAGCGCTCGCCTCACTGGACCCGCAAGGGACATTCGAACGCTATGCTGCCATTCGACTCAGGTAATGACCGTGACGATCTCCACCCTATTGAATCTCGACGCCCGGCCGGCGAGTCTCGCACAAGCCTTCGATCAGTACTGGCAGGCGCACGGCGTGCAAGACCTTCCCGCCTTGACCGATGGTACAAAGACGCTGACGTACGTGGAACTCGCCCACGAGACGGGCGCTGTCGCGGCTAGTCTGTCGGAGCACGACGCACGCCAGGGCGATGTCGTTGCGATCATCATGTCGCGCTCGCTCGATACTGTTGTGCTGCTGCTCGCCGCGATCCGCGCAGGATTGTGCCCTTGCGTGTTCGAACCAAGACTGGCGTCCGAGGAAGTCGGCGCACGGCTCATAGAAACGAACGCGCGTTTCCTCGTGCATGATGCGGAACATGCTGCGTTCGTAGAATCGCTCTCGATTTCCGAAGGCACCACGACGCTCGACTTTGCACGGATGACGCAGGCTTCGCATTTTCCACCTGTCCATGTTGCGTCGGATTGTCCCGCGCTGCTACTGTTCACATCGGGCAGCACGGGGCGGCCGAAAGTCGTGCAACTCACACAGGCCGCGCTTTTGAACAACGCGCTCGGCGTGCTCGAACAAAGTGCGCTGTCAAGCGACGATTGCCTGTTGCACGTGATGCCGATATATCACACCAACGGCGTCAACAATCAGTTGTTCGCGCCCTTGCTCGCCGGTTCGAAGATCGCGTTCTGCCCGCGTTTCCGTGCGGAAGACATGCCAGTACTTATGACGCGCTTTAGGCCGACCATCATTACCGGGGTTCCGACGATGTACTCGCGCCTGCTTGCGCAGGACTTCGATCCGGCCGCGCTCGCCAACTTGCGGATGGCGCGCTGCGGATCGGCGCCGATCACCGAAGCGCTGCATCGCGAAGTAGAAGCGAAGCTCGGCTGTCCGCTAGTGATTTCGTATGGCTTGTCTGAGGCGACTTGCACGAGCACGCTGAATCCGCCGACGGCACGTCGCATCGGCTCAGTCGGCAAGGTGCTGCCGGGACAGACGGTAGCTCTGCGCGCCACCGACGGCACGATGAGCCACGCGCCCGACGTCGAAGGCGAAATCTGCATCGCGGGTCCAAACCTGATGACCGGTTATCTCGGCTCGGACGACGCTACTGCCCGCACCGTCGCCGATGGCTGGCTACGCACCGGTGACCTCGGCCGCTTCGACGACGACGGCTATCTCTACGTGACGGGCCGCATCAAGGACGTGATCATTCGCGGCGGCGAGAATCTGTCGCCGTTGCTGATTGAGAGCGTGATCGTCGCGCAAGGCGATGTCGTTGCGTGCTGCGTGGTCGGACGCGCAGACAAGGACCTCGGGGAGGTGCCGGTTGCCTTTGTCATCCCGAAGAATGGAGGCACAGCAAGCGCCAAGCACGTGCAGGATGCCGTCAGAAAGCGGCTCTCGCGGCTTTATGTGCCGCACGACGTGTTGTTCGTTGATTCGCTGCCAGAAACAGCGGTCGGCAAGGTAGATCGCAAGGCACTCGCGTCGCGTCTTGCCGGCGAGTTTTATGATGAGAAGCAGGCAGCGAATTAGTGTCGCTTAAAGTGTAGCGAAAAAGAACAACCGCCTGGTTCCCGTTTTCTGCAGGGGTAACATTATTCGCGCCGCCATTCGTTTCTTACTGCGCCTTGCCCATGGCCAGTGCTTCTTGCTTCCATCTTACTCGACCGAATCCCAACAGACCTAACATATGTTTTTCGGTCGAGATCGGCGTCTGCGCTAACTACTTGGGAACGATGTGTAGCCGTGGAGCGCCTGATCAACATTCGCGTAGCCGGACAGAAACTCTTTCGATGCTCCGGTGCCCGCCTCAAACACGTGACGGGCAATCCGTCCAATATTGCCGCCATAAACGTGGATACTGACAGACACTGCGTCGGAAAAAACGTTTGATACCTCGTGGATGTCGCCTATCTTCGGCGATACATACTCGACGTCGCCACGCCGAAGGATCGTCACGCCAAGCGAGGTCATTGGTGCGCCAATGGCGAAGCGCTCGCCACGCTCGGCACCGCGCAACATCGCAATGACGCCCCATGTCATGTGATCGTGAATTGGCGTCTTCTGGCCCGGACCCCATACGAAGCTGACCACGGAAAATCGTTCGGACGGGTCGCAATAAAGCAGATATTGCTGATAGAACTGCGGATGTGGGACCGCTGCCCCCGGCGGCAGCCAGTCGTCCATCGACACGAGCGAACGCGCTGCTTCGCCAATGCGCGCGAGCAGCACGCCCTCATCGACGGGTTGCGCATCGAGCACTCGCGTGACCTGGCGGATAAAGTCGCGGAATCGTGGGCTTGCTTCGAGACTCATGGGGTTATCAATGTCCGTGTTTACGAGCTCAACCGTAATCCTAGCTTCCAAAATATTACGGTCATTCGCGACGCGATCACAATTGGACACCTCTACGCGAGCGCATCCGACAGGCGACCGACTGCTTCCTCGACCGTCACACGCGGACAGCCGAGATTAATGCGCATGGAGCCTCGCCCTGCTTCGCCGAACTTGAGGCCAGGATCGAGCCACAGCCTAGCCTTGCGCAATAAGAGGTCATTCAGTTCGGGCGCCGGCATTTTCAGCGCGCGAAAATCCAGCCACGCGAGGTACAGCGAACCCGAGGGCACAACTCTCACAGGCAGTCTCCTCTCTGTTATCTCGCGATTCAGATATTCGCGATTCTCCCGCACGTATACAGTCATCGCATCAGCCCACGATTCGCACTCACGATACGCAGTCTCGCATGCCACCATGCCCAGCGTGTTGAGGTGATTCAGTCCACAGCGCTCGCGTTGCCGGCGATAATCTCCGCGTAATCGCGAATTCGAAATGAAGATGTTCGCGCACTGAAGTCCCGCGACGTTGAACGTCTTGCTCGGCGCCGTGCAGATAATCGCGTTGTTCATTGCGTCGTCTCCGAGCACGCCGAACGATGTATGCTGGTATTCAGCGAACACGAAATCCTGATGCGCCTCGTCGGACACGACAAGCACACCGTGACGCGCGCAGATGTCGGCCATCGCGAGCAGCTCATCGCGCGACCATACGTTACCCGTCGGATTGTGCGGATTGCACAGAATGAAGAGCTTTGTCCCAGGACGAATCGCTGCTTCAAACGCGTCTGCGTCAAAGCAATACGTCTCGCCGTCGAATGGGATAGACGCGTCGATGAGACGTCGCCCATTGATTGCGATGTCGTGCTGCAAGTGGTGATAAACAGGCGTCTAAATGAGCACGAAATCGCCAGGATGCGTGAAGGCCTGAATTGCCATATTCAGCGCATTCACTATGCCTGGCGCAGTCGTCAGCCATTCGGCGCGTGCATGAAAGTCGAACCGCCTCGCTTGCCAGCCAAGAACGGCGTCGACGTAACTGTCCGATATCCTGCCGTAGCCCAGCACGCCGTGATCGATCTCACGGCGAATTGCATCGCGGATCGGCTGTGCGACGCGGAATTCCATGTCAGCGACCCACATCGGCAACGGGTCGGCGGCACATTGTTCGGGCGTCAGGCGCTGATTCGCTGTGTCCCACTTCATCGAGTTAGTATTGCGGCGATCGATGACTTCGTCAAAGTTATACATGTCTGGTCGATTTGACGGGCAGCACGCGAAGCGGAACGCGTGTGCGCCCCGCTCGATTCAATTTGCGAAACTCAGGCGCCGAACTGGTCGAATGCTTCAAGCGCTCTCGACGAATAGACGAAGGCCGCACCCGCATTCAACGCTATGGCTGTGCCCAGTGCCGCCGCGACTTCCTCCCGAGTCGCGCCGGCTTTTTGCGCCGCTGCAGAATGCGAAGAAATACAGCCGTCGCAGCGCGTCGTAACGGCAACCGCGAGGCTGATCAGCTCACGCGTCTTGGCATCGAGCACGTGGGTGCTCGCTACGGCTTCGTTCATCGCGCGGTAGGTGTTGATAACCGGTGTGTTAATGGGTCTATCAAGCTTATGTCATTGCGCTCGCGTTAGTTGTTTGCGTCGCATCTCGGCTGATTAAAGAGACGGCTGGCGTGCCGCTCGACGAAATATGGCCGTCTGATGAGAGCCTCTCTCCTTCAACGGCGTCCACTATTATGGAATAACTCATGGAATTTGCTCAGTACTCTGACCTGAAAAACAAGATTGCAGTTGTCACCGGTGCCAGTGGTGGTATTGGGCGTGCGTTGGTTCACGCATTGATCTCAAGCGGCGCAACTGTTATCGCAACCGATCTGACGACGAACGTCCTGGCAGAGGCATTTGGTGAATCAGATCCCCAGCCTGCCCTTCGAGCTCTCGATGTTTCCGACACGGAACAAACGAATGCGTTAGCGAAATCTATAGCGCAGGAATATGGACATCTTGATATCTGGATTAACAATGCTGGAGTCTTATTTCGTGAAAATGCCTTGGAGTACAAGGCATCCGCCTGGCAGAAAACACTTGATGTAAATCTGAGCGGCACTTTTTACGGAGCGCAAGCGGCAGCGCGTGTTATGGTGGAACAAGGCTCGGGTAGCATTCTGAATCTGGCGAGCTACGCCGGCATTCGTGCTCGCCATAACTGCCCGGACTATGCTTCAACCAAGGCGGCTGCCGCTCATCTGACGCGCTGTCTTGCGTCCGAATGGGGGCCGTTAGGGCTCAGAGTCAACGCGATTGCCCCTGGCTATATTGAGACGCCGATGACTCGGTGGCTACGTGACGACGCTGAAGCTGCTGCGCAGTATATCGGGAAAACGCCTGTACGCAGGCTCGGAAAGCCAACCGATATCGCGCAGGCCGCACTTTACCTCTGTTCGGAAGCGTCATCGTTTGTAACTGGGCACGTGCTTGTCGTCGACGGGGGATTTCGCACGCGTAATGAACCGAGCCGGTTAGTCGCCAGGTATTGGAAGGCTTCAAGGTGATGCAGAAATCGGGTGGCACATGACGGGCGTTACCCGATATTATTTCATTCCTGCTTGGTGGCCGTCGGCTCGGTTCTGATTTTGCGGCAATAATGCAGGCGCGCCTGTTCTCTCGTAGCAGCGCTGCGCGCTTGTGATGCGCGAACCGCATCATATTCCGGATCGTGCCTTCACACCAGGCTAACGGGTTTCAGCTTCGCTATCTACGGCTGGCATTGATTTGGACCGTGGCAACCCGGCATGCACTTTCTTCGCGATCATCTCGCCAATTGGTATCGATGATGTCGCAGCCGGGGATGGTGCATTACACACATGCAGCATTCTAGGCGTCTCAATAAACAGAAAATCGTGGATCATTGAGCCGTCGATAGCGACCGCCTGCGCCCGAATACCGGCTTCCATCGGCATTAGATCGGCTTCTTCGAGACCGGGACAGTACTTCCGGCATTCTTCGAGATAACCCTTGCGAAAAATCGAATTACTCGCTTCACGAAGGCCATGAACCAGATTTGCACGCATGGTGCGCCAGAACCCAGGAAATCGGGCGAATTCCGCTACATCAGCGGCATTGAACGCAAATTTGTCGTAGCCTTCACGCGAGAAACCAAGAACTGCGTTCGGCCCAACCGTGACTGAACCATCAATCATCCGGGTGAGATGAACGCCAAGAAACGGTAGGGCTGGATCGGGAACCGGATAAATAAGATGCTTCACGATATCCCGTTTGCGCTCCGGAAGCCGGTAATATTCCCCGCGAAATGGGATGATCTGGTGTTCGACAGGTAAGCCCGCTAGCCGTGCAATGCGGTCCGATTGCAACCCGGCACAGGCTACAAGCTTCCGGGCATGCCACTGCGCATCTTCTGTGTCGACTGTGACGCAATCTGATTTCTCGGCGATACCGACAACCTTGCTGCCAAAGATAACCTGCGCCCCCCTCGAGACGATTACCTTTGCCATGGCGGCGCAGACATCCAGGTAGCTAACGATAGCGGTTTCTTTCACAAAGAGCGCGGCTGTCCCGGCAACGTTGGGTTCCCGCTCTTGCAAGGCTTCGGAATCGAGATATTCAACTCTGATGCCATTCTCTCCCGCTCTGGCAGCCAACGCATCGAGGCGCGACATTTCAAGCTTGTTCGTTGCAACAATGAGCTTCCCGCAATTCTCATATCGGATGCCATGCTCGTCACAAAAGGCCTTCGTTTCTCTCAACCCACGTCGGCACAGTTCGGCCTTCAGGCTCCCGGGCGTATAGTAGATGCCCGCGTGGATCACCCCGCTGTTATGCCCGGTTTGGTGCAGCCCCAAGCGCTGCTCCTTTTCTAGCAGCACGAGGGAAGCATCCGGGTCGGCCTCGAGGAGTTTCATGGCGGTAGCAAGCCCAACAATGCCACCGCCCACGATGCAATAGTCGTAGATCATATGGGCCTGGTGTCAGTTCTACGGCGTCAGCACAATTCGGCCCGCTGCCCGGCCTTCCGCCAGCTCGACCAGCACACTGTTGACTTCCTCGATTGGGCGACTGGTGATTGGCACGGGATCTACTTTTCCATCCTGCAGCAGGGCCACAAGCGCTTTCAGCTCCTGAAGAGTACCGACGTTCGAACCTTGAATCGTGATGTTGCGCATTGCGAGCATCGAAATGGAAACGGAGATTTCGCCGCCGAACAAGCCAACAACAATCATATGTCCGCCACGCCCCAACAAGCTGAGCGCCAATTGACCTGTACCCTGGGTACCTACAAAGTCCATGACCGCTCGTGGCGCGCCCCCACAAATCCGTCGAACGTCTTCAATGCAGCGCGCTTCGTCCTCGTTGCTGACAGTTGCTCCTGCGCCTGCCTTCATCGCGCCTTCACGCTTCGCTTCGGAAAGATCCGCTACAACAATGTTCGCCTGAGTCAGGTTTGACAGGAGGCTTACAGCAGCCAGCCCGACTCCCCCTGCGCCAATCACCAGCACATGGTCGTCTGCTGTCAGATCCGGCAACTTACGAATCGCGCTGTACGCGGTAAGACCTGAGCAGGCTGCGATTGCCGCTACCTTGGGATCAAGGGCGCCATAGTCGACCACATACTCTGCGTCGGGGACTACCACGTGATCACTGTACCCGCCGTTTTTGCGTGTCCCGATCGTACGTGGCACCTCGCACATCAACTCGGTGCCGCGCCGGCAGGCGTCACATTGCCCACAACCAATCCACGGGAATACCACCCCGGTCCGCCCGACCGTCGAGGCATCAGCTTCCGGCCCTACCGCCACGATTTCCCCGGCCACTTCGTGCCCCATTGTGAAGGGGAGCGTGGCTCCCCGGTCGATCAGTGAAATCCGATTGCCCCCACCGAGGTCATAGAAGCCCGACCAGAGATGAAGATCCGAGTGACAAACGCCGCACGCCTGCACCTTCACAAGCACTTCACGACCTTGCAACTGTGGAAGCGGATAGCTTCGCTTTTCCAGTGGTTCGGCGAAACGGGTGATTTGATAGCTGTTCATATCGATTTGTCGACAATTCCTTCGACTGTGAATAGTGTCTAATGCAGAAAGCCGGTCGAAAGCCACGGCACGGCAGCGATGATTGCCACGCCTAGTGCCAGCACAGCGATAAATCCAAGCATTGGCCTCATGGCCGCGTTCGGCTCCACGCCAGAAATCGCGCACGTGGTGTAATAACCAATACCGAAAGGTGGTGCGAAATACCCAATGCCCATGGAAAGAATGATGACCATCGAGTAGTGCACTTCGTTGATGGATAGACCCTTTGCAATCGGCAACAGCAAGGGCGCCAGAAGTGCGATCGCAGGTATCCCCTCAAGAACGCTGCCTATGACGACGAAGACGGCAATACTGACGATCCAGAACGTTATCGCGCCGCCAGGTAGATGAAGGAAAGCCGAGGCAAGATCCTGCGAAAAACCCGATTGCGCCAACGCCCATGCCATCGAGGTCGCCGTTCCGACGATGAACAGGATTGCACCTGCGAGGGACGTTGTCCGGACAAATATTCTGCCCAGGGTGGACCAGGTCACACCGCCGCCAAACATTACGCTATAGACAATCGCGTAGGCTATACCGATGGTCGAAACTTCGGTTGCCGTTGCGACGCCCTCCACAACCGCAGACTTGATGAGAAAGGGCAATATCAACGCTGGAAGCGCCATCGCCAGCTTGCGCATCGCTTCACGGAAGCTCGACCTTCTCCCACCGGTTGCTTCACTCCCCCGTTTGCGCCACCAGACGTACCAGCAGAGAAGTATTCCCATTACGGCACCTGGCAACATTCCGCCCGTGAAGAGCGCCGAAGTCGATACACCTGCAGCCGAACTGATTGCGATGAGCGCGAGGCTTGGCGGGATTGTCTCCGTCTGGGCACCCGTCGCAGAAAGGAGCGCCGCGACCTCACCGTCGCTCTCTCCTCGCCGGCGCATCTCAGGAACCAACGCAGGCGCAATGGCAGCAATGTCCGCACTCTTCGACCCAGAGATGCCCGACACGGTGTACATCGCGCCGACCAGCACATACGAAAGCCCGTCCTTGCGATGGCCGACGACTGACGCGAAAAACTCCACGATGCGCCTCGCCATGCCCGTCGCTTCCATCAGAAAGCCAAGGAAAATAAAGAGCGGAATAGCGAGCAAAATCTGATGCGACATGCCCTCGTCAAGACGGCCCATTAATACCATGAGTGGCACAGGCGTTGTTAGCTGCAGGTACGCCACCGTCGCGAGCCCAAAGCAGAATGCAATAGGGATGCCGCTAAACACACCCGCCGATACGAAACCGACGAAGAAGATCGCAAGATTCCATTTACCCAATTCTGCGAACAAAGGCGAACAGAGATACAGCCCGTAGGCCGCTGCGACTGACAAACCGACTGCCCAGCACACCGAGACAAAATGTTGATGTCGGATGAGCTCAAGCAGGCCGAACACCCACATGAGAAGAAGACCTACCGGTAATGCGGCTGCTCGCCACGCTCCCGATATTTCCAGAGCAGGCATCGTCATGAAAGACTGAGCCGCCGCATAATCGTAAGCTGACTGAAGAGCGAGTGACAGAAACACCATTGGTAAGACTATCGCCATTACGTCGAGAAAACTGCGTGTCCGCTCACCCGCAGGTGCACTGAATGACGTCATACGCATGTGTTCCTTGCGCCGAAAAGCGATGCATGCGCCAAATACGGCGAGCCAGATGAACAGAATCGAGGACAACTCGTCCGACCATACGAGTGGCTTGCCGAAAACATAGCGGGCGAGCACGCCAGCGGCTAGAAGGAATACTTCGACGACCAGCAATGTACCTGCCCCAACATACAGCAGCGCCTCCAGGACGTTTTCACATTTGTCGGCTGTAGAACTCGCCTCGGAATGGGAAACACGTAGGGTGTGAGCCATTGGAACACCTCATGTCACGTTCGAGTACGGGATGCACAAACAGCGCGCGAGGTGCGTCGATATACACGCAATTTCTCGACGGGCTGTGACTGCCATGCTTCAAACCAGTTTGCCGGAGTAACGCTCAAGTAGCGCCCAAGCCTCATCTCCGAATCTCGATTTCCAGTTAGCGTAGAATCCGGCCTTGGAAAGCGCAGCTCGAAAAGTTGATGTGTCGACCGCATTGAAGGCCATGCCGTCGGATTGGAGCTTCGCCTGCAATGATCGGTTCAGGGTGGCGATTTCCGCACGCTGGTTCATAATGGCTGCACGCAAGTGCTGCTCGACAATTGCTCGCAGGTTTGCCGGAAGAGTGTTGAGCGCAGTGGTGTTGGCGACGACCCAGTATCCGTCCCACATGTGGTTGGTTACTGAGACAAACTTCTGAACTTCATAGAGGCGACCGGAATTGATGATAGGCAGCGCATTCTCCTGACCATCAACGACTCGCGCCTGCAACGCGGAATAAAGCTCCGAAAAATTGATACTGGTTGGCGCAGCCTGCAGCGCCGCGAACAATGACGTCCATAACGGGCTAACCGGAACACGGATCTTTAAACCCTGGAGGTCAGACAACGCTTTGATCGGCTTGGTACTCGTGGTAATTTGCCGGAAACCATTATCTTGAATCCGGTCGATCGCGTATAAGTCCGATTTTGCAATCTGCGCGCGAATGTATGCGCCCAAATCGCCATCCATAGCGTTCCAGACACTGTCATAGTCGTGAAAAGCAAATCCGACTCCGCAGATACCTGCTGCGGGTACGAGTGCGGAAAGGACAGACGTTGGAGTAGACAATAGCTGAATTGCACCAGCTCGCACCTGACCAATGAGGTCGGTTGAGCTACCCAGCTGATTATTCGAAAACACTTGAAGAATTACTTGCCCGTTGCTCGCCGATTTGATCCCTTGAGCCGCAGCATTCATCGCATTGTTGACAGGATGCCCTGCCGGCGCGTCAGTTGCGAGCTTAAGAGTGTACGTGGATGCAGCCAGAAGCCGGGTCGGTGCGCCGATTGCGGCGACCAACGGTGCAGCCATCGCAGCGTTGATAAGGGTTCTGCGGTTTTGCGAGATCATGATTGGCCCCCGATGTCACAAAATTGCATGCGATACGAATTTGGTCGCAAGGTAACTCTCGATCGCTTCGGTCCCACCTTCCGAACCGTACCCGCTGTCCTTGACGCCTCCGAACGGTGTTTCGGGCAGGCCAAGGCCCAGATGATTGATTGAAAGCATCCCTACTTCCAGTTCCGTCGACAGCCGTGACGCCGTCACGGCAGACCGGGTGAAAGCATATGAGGCCAGTCCATAGGAAAGCCGGTTCCCCTCCTCAATCACTTCGTCTATTGATTCAAACGAACTCAGCAACGCTACCGGTCCAAACGGCTCTTCATTCATGATGCGCATCGTCGGCGTGACTTGCGACAAAACCGTAGGCTCAAGAAAATGTCCCGACTCTCCGATCCTGCTCCCGCCGAGTTCGAGCTTCGCTCCTCGCTCAACAGCATCAGTGATCAGTTCCTGTACTGCGCGCAGACGTCGCGTGTTAAATAGCGGACCCATCATCGTGTCTGGATGGTCGCCGCTACCTACACGAACACGCGCAGCCTCCTCGATAAATTTTCGCTTGAACTCCTCGTATACTCCGCCCTGAATCATGAAACGGGTTGGCGACACGCACACCTGACCGCTATTACGGTATTTGGAGAACTTCAATAGCCTCACGGCTGCATCGATATCCGCATCATCGAATACGATGGCGGGCGCATGACCGCCCAGTTCCATCGTGCAGCGCTTCATATGAATGCCAGCCAGCGCCGCGATATGCTTGCCGACACTAACCGAGCCAGTGAACGATACTTTTCGGATTACAGGATTGGAGATCAAGTATTCTGAAATCTCGCTCGGGACGCCGTACACGAAATTGAGCGTCCCAGCCGGAAGACCAGCATCCTGGAAGATGTCAGCGAGCGCACCGGTGGTCGCCGGTGTTTCCTCAGGCGGTTTGATGACCATTGAGCAACCCGCAGCCAGCGCGGGACCGATCTTGCGAATTGCCTGTGAGATTGGAAAATTCCACGGGGTGAAAGCTGCGACCGGCCCTACAGGTTCGCGCGACGCTACCTGATTGATACCGGGGCCGCGCGCTTGAATGACACGGCCATATACTCGTCGGCCCTCTTCGGCAAACCAGTCAAGCAGGTCTGCCGAGAGTTCGATTTCAATGCCTGCTTCCTTGAGCGGTTTGCCCTGCTCACGGGTCATCAGCGCAGCAATCTGCGGTGCCCGTTCACGCAACAGGGAGGCCGCACTCCGCATGATCTTGCAACGCTCAAAAGCCGACCGTGCGCGCCACACCTTGAACGCCGCCTGGCTGGCCGCTACCGCAGCATCAAGATCAGCCTTGCCGGCGTGGGTAAGCCGCCCGTCAAGCTCACCACTTGTCGGGTCGTAGATGTTGGTGTAACCACCACCGGTCGCCTCCACCCAGGCTCCGTCTATAAAAAGACGCGAATGTGTTCGCATGTCTGTCTCCTCCAATATTGGTTATTGTCCGTCCTGCGTCAAACCTCCACCGCAAGGCACGGTGCCCGCCGGTGTTTATCAGGCAGGCTGTGGTACGAGTGCAAACTCGAGTTCCATTGCCCGCCGATATTGGTAAGCGTCGTCATCCTCTTCTACCTCGACGTCATCCCAGGTCAGACACTCTCCCCTCTTCACCGGTCTGACGACTTTCCATCGCGAAGCGAGACCAATTGGCAGCGCACCAACTCGCAGACTGTCCGATGCGGGCATGAGTTTGCCCCAAACCAGATATCCCCCTTCACCGTCGAGTTCTTCGCCAACCGCCAGATCGCGTTTAGCAGTCGCAACAACGTCTGCGACGAATCCGTGCGGACATCCCGTTGACTCCTGGCGCAACGCGGCTGCGAAAATAGAGACATTGAGCTCGAGTCCAATGAGATGGAACGGTCGATACAACGCTGCCAGCTTGCCGCTCTCGTCGGTCTTTACGCCATACTCCCGAAAGCACCGCATGGAATATTCGTTAGGCGCCTCGAAGACAACATACACGCCCCATCGCAAATTGCCGGGGATTACGGTTCCATCGCGCTCAACGCTCGAAACAACCTCGACCTGGCCACGATGATGCAATGTGCGTGTGTTGAGAACGCTTACTAGTTCGTCAGCAGCAGCTGGCGGAAATGCAAGTCCAGTTGGCGCCGGTGTGAGGCCCGTAGCGTTTGCAACGGCCGCCATCTCAATCGCCGCCTTCGTTCCGTCGATGAACGAATTAAACATCTGGGCGTTCATTCCCCCCTTCTTCGCATCTTCCGGGTTGACTCCCCGGTTCTTCCAAACGTCGTCTGGAGTCGACGCGTGGAAGGACGGCAAGTATCGCGTTCCTTTGCCTGCTGCAATCACTTCAAAGCCGCAGTTGCGTGCCCACTCGACCATCTCGCATACAAGCGCGGGCTGATCTCCGTAGGCAAGTGTGTATACGACTCCCGCATCGCGCGCCTCCCGCGCGAGCAGTGGACCCGCCAGCACATCAGCTTCGACATTCACCATGACGATATGCTTGCGTGCGACGATGGAGGCACGCGCATGTCGAATCCCTGCCGCTGGATGTCCCGTCGCCTCGACGACAACATCAACATCACCCGATTCGATAAGGTTTATTGCGTCAGCCGTGAATTGCACGCCCGCGATTTGTTGTTCGCTCCAGCCGACGTGGAGGCATGCCTCTTGAGCCCTGTCGATCGAAAGGTCGGCAATAACCGTTACCTTAAGACCGACGGTTGTCGGCACCTGAGCGAGGAACATTGACCCAAACTTGCCGGCGCCGATCAGTCCAACTCTGACTGGACGGTCCGAAATTTTCGCTCTCTCACCGAGTTTGAAGATGAAAGTCACTTGATACTCTCCTTGTCAGCACGCGATGGCGGGTTGTCAGGAAGATGCCCCAACGCGCAGTCTGGATCGGTCAATGAACTGATTTATTGCAGCAAGACACTGCGAGACACTCTGTTGGTTACGAAATTCAAGACCAACTGCCCCGCAATAGTCGGATTGATGGAGCTGATCAAAGAACCTCGCCCAGCCGATGTTTCCCGTGCCAGGCTCGGCACGTCCGGGACAATCAGCGATCTGAATATGGCCAACATGAGTCGCCCGGCGCGAAAACTCCGCCATGCAATCAGCTCCGGACATTGCACAGTGGTAAGTGTCGAACAGCATTTTCAGATTCGGGTTTCCGACAATCGCTATAAGCGATGCTACGTCGTCGAGAGACCGGAGAAAGTAGCCCGGTACATCGATCGGGTTTAGCGCTTCCACAACAACGGTTATGCCTGCGTTGCCCGCTTCGCCGGCCGCCCACACCATATTTTCCAGCCACACCGCTTGCGCCGCGTCGTGGCTTTCCTGGTCAACAACACCAGACAAAACATGGATCAGGCCGCAGTTCAACGTGTGCGCATACTCCAGACCCTGGAGAAATGCGCTACGAAACGCGTCGCGTCGCCCGGCGACAGCGGCCAATCCGCGCCGCGCCGGCTCAGAACCGAGTGGCCCATTGATGAGGGTTACCGCCTGATCGAGGCTGGCAAGCGTCTGCTTCACCTCGCGCGCCGGAAGCTCGTACGGGTATTGCAGCTCCACGAAGTCAAAGCCTGATGCGGCTGCCAGCTCAAATCGCCGCGCAAGCGGAACTTCAGTGAAAAGTGTTGACAGGTTCGCACACAGCCTGTTCGCGTTCATCGGCGTATCAGGTCTTGACCATCATGTCCTTTGCGGACAGATGTTCAACTTCCTCGTCGCTGCCTTCGAACGTTCGCGTGACACGAGACGCGGCGTAAATCCACAGGATGCGCATGGAAGAATTCCCTTTGTTCCTGAAGGCGTGGACCACGCCGCCCGGGATATACGTGCTGTCGTACTGTTTGAGTGGCGTGATTTTCCCATCGATTTCGACTTCGCCCACTCCCTCCAACAGCGTTACCTGTTCGTCGCAGTTATGCTTATGCAGCGGCGCTCCCTTGCCTACCGGGTAAACGCTCATACCGGTTGTGAAACGCGATTCCGGCGCCGTGAACTGAGTCGCGAGTGGTGTCGTTGTGACGCCTCCTCCTCGGCTGATAGTCGGCACGCTATCGACACGAAAAATGTGGATTTTACTCATACGCTTGTCTCTATTTTTTCCGCCGCCTTCATCGAACCTGTCAATGACGTCGGCACAACGATTAGATGGATGTTAGCAGCGTGTCGTCCGAAGATTTATGCCGATATGGATGCACCTATGCCAAAAGATTATGGGGCAGCCTCACGCAGAAGGCCGGCACAACCGCCGGCGGCATACAGGAATATCCCGATTGCCTTGAGCCGTTGGGCACTGGAGCATTTTGGACCGGTTGACCGGTTATGGATGAGCGGCGTACAACAACAAAATCAAACGAGGGAGACTCGGTGAAATTCAAGTTGCGACAGATGGAAGTATTTCGCGCCGTGATGCTCACCGGCACAGTAAGTGGCGCGGCGCGCATGCTATATGTTTCGCAGCCTGCTGTCAGCAGGCTACTTAATCATACCGAGACGAGTCTGGGCATCAAACTGTTTGAGCGAACGGGCGGCAAACTTCTTCCTACGTCAGCCGCGACGTCGCTCTTCGAAGAAGTACAGCAAGTATACGATGCGGCTCTGAGCGTCGATCGCTTTGTGGAACATTTGGCGAGCCGATCTACCACCGAAATTGGCGTTAGCTGCAGTCCAAGTCTCGGCTTGAGCCTGATGCCACGTGTTATCGAGCTCTTCACCCAGCGCAACCCCAAGACTCGCATCAGGTTCCACACCACGCTTACAAAAGACGTTCCAAATGAGCTGCTTAGCAAACAAATCGACCTTGCGGTCACGGTACTACCGCTGAACAACCCGAATCTGACTGTGGAAAAACTCGGAACTGGGAAAATGGTCTGCGCAATGCCAGATAATCATCCTCTGGCAGCCCGCAAAACTATCACGTTTGACGATCTTGGTACGCACAAGACGATCTTTCTGTCTCCGAGCATCGCCTTTGGCAGGCTCATTCGCTCCACGCTCGAAGCGCACGGGGTCGACATCACGCCTACCATCGATGTTCCCAGAGCTGAACTCGCATGCGCGCTCGCGAAACGCGCACTCGGCGTAGCAATTGTTGACGAATTCTCTGTTGCCAACGATCTTTGGGCAGGATTGGTAGTCAGGCCGCTCGCGGCAACAATCAGCTTCAATGTCAATCTTGTTTGTGCGAAATTTTCGGTACAGTCGCGCACAGCGGAGCAATTTATTGGAATTCTTCGAGAGTGCATGCGCCTCCATCAGGCTGAGAAACCTTTTGCCTGAGTAATCACTGCCTCCTGCCGTTAGTTTGAAAATGTACAAATCTGCTCATGCAGTTTGTCATCGCAGGGCAAACGGTCGCCCCTGCTGAGGGGAACGGTGTTTCCACCATTACCAGTGGTGCCTTTCGCACTCCGGCGCGGCAAGCCGCGCCGTGTGGCGAGCCAGCGCTCGCGCACCACACCTCTACACGCTGCATGAACGCTGCGCCAGCCGGTCACACGCGAATCCCCGCTTTTCCTTGCAGGTAGCTCGTGGGCGTACTGGTGGCCCCGCACCGGTACACGGACAACCGTATCGGTGTGAGGCAAACGCTCAGTCAACTTCTGTTCGCGGCGGGCGATAACGCCCGCTGCGGCAGCATGCACACTCCAGCCTCGTCGCGATGCGTACTTCGCCGCACCGACGGTCGACCTATAGCCCGAATCAATCAGAATCAGTTCGACACCTGCGCGGAAGCACTTCGCTTTGAGCAGTTGCCGGTATTTTGCATAGCGAAACCCAGAAAGCATCCGTGCTCTTTTCGGGCTGAGCTGCGCCATGCTTTCTTTTTTGCCGCGAAATCGAGCTCTTCTGCGATGAGGGGTTTCAGTTCATCCTTCGCCCACCCCACCGCCGCCGATAGCGCATCGGAAAGCACCGCCTCGCGGTGGCCCGACGTGGCGTCTTCCCGAAGCAGTGCAAAGCGCTTCGTGCGTAACAGGTGACCGAACGGATCAGTCTCGGCGACCGCCAGATGATCAACGTTGAAGCCGCCCCCCACGGCACCATGCTGCACGTCCAGCGTCACCCGTCGGGCCGGCGCGTGATCGAACGAGACAAATGCCCGCCAGTGCTGCCCTTCCCAGTGCAGACGCGAGGTTAACGTGACGTTCGCATCCAGTGCCTCGGCCAGCGCCACGCGGTCCTGATTGAAGTCCAAATTGCCAATGGTCAGGTACTTGCGCTCGCCCTTGCTACGCAGGCGATCCAGTATCCGCATCTTGAGATCGTATTGACCGCCTGCAACCTTGCGGAGCTGACACAGCTGGTTGTCACCCGTCTCGTCCTTCGAGCCGACGAACAAGATCTGATGGGAGCGACTGTCCTGCCACGCTAGCCGCCATGCGTCATGGTCCCTGAAATCCGAGACCGCCAAGTGTTGCTACTGGTCAAGCAGCTTGCGCGTGCCAAAGCAGATGCCCGGCACGTTCGCCGCGAGGCGGCGTTCGACAATGGCGCGCTTTTCCTGCAGGCGCGCTAATGCCACGCCACTGCGATGCGTGATGCGACGAAGCTTCGCCTCGTGTTGCGGATGCATCCGCAGGCGGTCGGCCGCGACCTCTGTCAGGCTTTCGCGACGTGTATCGAGCTGGCGCTGCTGGCGGCGGATCGCCTTGAGCAGCTCTTTGTGCTCCGTATCCAGCAGCTCGCGTGTACCGCCGAGCAAGCAAGAAACTCGATGCGTCGAGGTGGCGGACCGCGACCTGCTCCCACTCCCCCTATTTGCTGGATCCGTGCGCGTTATTTCGACTGGTCGGCGATTGCTGCCTCGATCCACTTCGACAGGTTTGCCTTGATATCCCCGTAGGCATCGCTCGCTTTGGGGTTATAGACGCTCGGCTTTCCGACAACTATGCCATTTCGCTTAAAAGTGATCTGGTCAAAGGGGTTTGTACCCTGTGAGCAAGTTCCGTTATTTGGGCATTTCAGATTGTGTATGTAGATGCCCAGTAGCGCTTTGCCGTCGGCCCATGCCTTCTTGATTTCGTATTGAACCCAAGGCCGGAAAGCCGTTTTCTCGCCAATCAGGACGATCACGCACGACTTACCCTTCATGTTGTCGTCGATCCAGTCCTCCACACCACTCTTCCCCTTCTTGAGCTCTTCCCACTTATTCGGTGTAACGGGCTCATTGCCTTCAACGACACCCATCTGCCGAACCTGTTGCACGCGCATCACGTCATTGTCGAAGTGGAAGCTATAGAAAATCTGGCGTTTGGTCATGGTTATTTTCCCAAGGTCTTAACAATATTGACTACTTTCAAAACAAGGTCTTCAGGCTTCAAACTGCTGTCTCCGAGCTCGCCAATCAGGGGTATCAACCAGTCGAGCCCTGAATAGTAGGTCGCGGGACTGCCCATCACCCGCTCCCAGATTTCTTTCGCGGCGAAGCCGGTTGCTCCAACCGGAATCGGTACGATGCCTTTCTCGACAGCGATTTCGAACTCCCTGATCATGCCGTTTGCGCAAATGACCGCGCCGGGAGTCGTCGGGTCGAGCTTGTTGCCAAATACGAAAATAGCAATCCCTGCAAGGGAAAGCATGCGCTGGCGGTATTCTTCCCACAGCACTTTGAGGTCGGTCGAGCTGCTCGCAATCTGCGGAAACGGTCGCATGATCAGCTGGTCTTCGGAGAATTTCTCCGGGTTGGTGTAGATTGTCTCCAACGCCCCGTTGATAACAGCGCTTCCGATCCCCCATCCGAATCCACTGACCACGCGAAAATTCGTCGCCACCAGTTTGGCCGAAAGTTGATGTATGAACCCGAGTGCTTCGTCTCGGTTCCAGGCGCCATATTGTTCCGCACTGCCTGCAAAAAACACCGTCTTCTTCAAGAACCGAGCTTCGATTTCCTTCAAGATCTTGGGAATATCGGCATAATCCTCGACAAGCAGAGTTTGAATCCCGAAGCGTTTCAGATCGTCTATTCGCAACTCCTGCTTTCTGACCTTGTACCTGACAAGCTCTTCATCGTCGCCGGCTGTACCTGTCTCGCGACGCATGAAGCAATAATGATCGCGTTTTGTCTTGGTATGCAGGCGACTCAGTACGTAGTCGAGATTCGGATCGGTGAAGCTGAATCCGATGAACAGGAACGTCTTCGATACCAGATCACCGCTGAGTGCCGTCACGAAAGGTGCATGATTCTCGTAGTATCGCTCATACTGCTCCTTGTACAACACGGCATCAGCTGGCACTGTTACGTCGCCGTGCATCTTGTAAACAACGGCGTCCCGCTTCGGGCGTGTCGTGTTCAACTGCGAAATGTTGTGCTTGACGTCAGCGACTTTGGACGCCTTTTTCAGCGCATCTTCGATCAACGAATCGTAATTCGTCGTCCAGTAGGTCCCGATTGGGAGCCGTGCAAGGATTTGGTGCGCCTCGGTCGCCTCGGCCTGCTCAGAAAACTCCTGGAGGATTTTTCTCGCAAGCTTTGCAGGCCCCTTGAGATGGTTGACGTGAAACTGCGCGAGTGAAATCAGGTCGTGCTCGCGTTCGACCTTCAGACCCACCTCCAAAGCGATATCACGCAGCAGTTCGGGCCAGTCAACATAACCCGCCGATTTTGACATTCCCGCACCGGCGAAGACTGCCGCCGTGTTATTGCCGATGTCCTGAACGAATTCCTTGACGAACGCTTCGATTTCTCTGCCAAATTCCATCTTCGTGACCTTGATGACTTGTTGTTATCAAACTAGCAGGGCTCCGCCCCTGCTTGTAGCTTCAGAGAAAACTCAAACCACGCCCCTGCCGTGAACCCGCTTCGAAAAACTGCAAACGCCCCAAGCTCGTCGGGTCCAGATGCCGGTAGAGCTGCAGGTATTCGTTGCCATAGTGTCGGCCGCGATCGTCCTCCGTCGGTATCACAACGATCCTGCTCGGATCCTTCTTGCCATCTGCGATCCCGATTTCCCACGGACACCATCGTGATCCAGCTGAATTCTCCGTTGCGAGGTACAAGAACCAGTCGGACGCACTGATGCGCAACTGAATTTTTCGAGCCGTCTCCCGGTCGGGAACGGGCGGCATGCTATGGTCTTGCCAGTCGATGTACAGACTCCAGCCTTCTTCCTTCAACAATTGTTGCAACCCTTCCGCCAAGTCCCGGTCGACGTGGCTATGGCACAGAAATGCTGTCTTCTGACCAGGCAGCGGTGAAAAGCTTTTTCGTAATGGCGAACGCTGCACTGCGCGCCGCAAGATATTTTGGGTAATAGGCATTCGAAGCGAGAAGAACGGATAACGATGAACCTCAAAGTGCTCGGCACGATGGGAGGGGCTGTGTCTGTGCGTCAGACGATACGCCGACCGATGCTCACCTGCGTAACGATGACCGGTACACCTTTATGGCTCGCGCCTCTCAGCGCCAATCAGCCGCTGTCGGCCGCTAACGATGGACGCCAACCACAGAACAATTTGCCGACTATATCGCCATTCGGTAAAAACAGGAAGCGGATCTACCTATTTTCTTGTCAATGCCGCATATGCTTTTGTCAATTGATGTAAAAGGACGAACAAACTTTATTTATTGTTGGTTTTAATAGGCACAAAAATCAAATCCTGTGTTGCGACGTGAGGCGCTTGTCATCGCGTCGCTTGTAATTGACAGGGGCGACAGTCTCCATTGACGGGGGTGAGATGCCCAAGAGAGCGTCCCCCCTCTCGGCGCTCGCCGCCTTCTGAAACCCGAGCGCGACTGCTAACGCCAACAAGGGCCATTATGGTAAGCGCTATAGCGAGACCCCATTGCGCCCTTCCCCAACCACATTCTGGTTGTCGAATCACATAGGGATTAGCGTCTGTTCCCGCTTCTTCTAGCACAGTATCCGCGCCTTGCAAACCCAGTAAAATGCATGTTTCTTACCTTTAGCAGGCTGTTGAAATACCTCCCGCGCACGTCATCCGCGCGGGAGGGGTAAACGTTGAAATGAAGAATCGAACAACGATGAGACTAAAGCGATGCGCGGAGCGGACGGCTACACAGAATCGATGTTCACGATGTCCAGGCTCGATGACTTCGTTCCGGCCAATCACCCGTTGCGACCGATTCGGCTGTGGTTGAACGAAGCGCTCACTCGCATGGATTCGGTCTTCTCGCGCATGTACGAGAGCGACGCGAAGGGCGGACGCCCAAGTATCGCGCCGGAGAAGCTGATTCGCGCACTGCTGTTGCAAGTGCTGTACTCGATTCGCAGCGAACGCATGCTGATGGAGCAAATCTCCTACAACATGCTGTTCCGCCGGTTCGTCGGACTGGCGATGGACGATGTTGTTTGGGACCACTCCACCTTCAGTAAGAACCGCGACCCACTGATGGCCCATGATGTCATGGTCAGTCTGTTCAATGAGACGGTCGAGACAGCACGCGTGCGTGGCCACCTGTCGGGCGAGCATTTCGGCGTCGACGGCACACTCATTCAGGCTTGGGCCGGACACAAGAGCTTTGTGCCGAAGGTGAAGTCGGATGACGACTCGCCGCCTGACGGCGGTGCCGGCTCTCACGAGAACTGGCATCGCAAGAAGCGTAGCAACGACACGCATGAATCCAGCACGGACAGTCAGGCCCGGCTGTTTCGCAAGAGTCGTGGCACGGGCGCGATGCTTTGCTACATGGGGCACGTGCTGACTGATAACCGACACGGCCTCGTTGTGAACGCACAGGTGACGCAGGCGAATGGCACAGCCGAGCGGGACACAGCAGCCGAAATGCTTGCGGACGCCGCGCAGTTTGCCGATACGTCGATTACGGTAGGTGCAGACAAGAACTACGACACGGCCGGCTTCGTGGCGACGTGCCGCGCACACGGCGTGACGCCACATGTTGCGCAAAACAATGGCCGCGCGGGTGGCTCCGCCATCGACGGACGCACAACGCGCTGGGCCGGCTATGCCGTCAGTCAGCGCAAGCGCAAATGCATTGAGCAGGTCTTTGGCTGGAGCAAGACGGTGGGAAGAATTCGGCAGGCGATGTTTCGGGGCCTGCAACGAGTTGACCAGCTCTTCCTGTTGACTCAGGCAGCCTACAACCTAACTCGCATGCGCACGCTCGCCACGAAAGCGGCATAGGAGCGACAGGCAGCGAGGGAATGGCTTAGCGCAATCCCGGCTTCCAGCGCCGTATCCAGTGCCTCGCGGTCATAGCCGAAAGTGATTTCGTCGATGCTCGAAGCGCGGATAAGCCTTAAGATCGCAGATGATATCGCCCTCGTGACTCTCGATACGCCGGCCGGACGCCATGCATCGCCACGCCGCATTCGCGTGGACGGAGTGAATAGCGTCGTCGACGTCATCCATCGGATCGCGGCATATGAGCACCGACTGGCGAACCGAGCGGGGCCGAACTTGCAAGAGGTAGTGGCGTCCTTCGAGGGGATTTCGCCTCCGAGATAGATGCCCTCGTCCGGCACTGCGGCACCCCCCAGGACTGAGCCAACGGGTTCAGCAAATCTTGGATGCGCATGCCGCCTTACAGTGGTGGAGGACTGAGAAATGGCAGAGTCGATAGTGAGATCCAAGGGACGGACCATAGTGCCGGTAGAAGTCCGTGCAGCACTTCGTCTGCGACCGGGGACACGGCTTCATTGGTATTTGACGACAGACGGAGACGTCTTTGTCCGCGCGAAAACAATATCGGTTAGGGAGCTAGCTCAATCGGTGAAGTCCGACATGCATGTTCGCGTCGAAGACATGAATCCCTGGAGACGCTGATCGCGCTCGCCGTATGACCGTGCTAATCTGCTATACGACGCTGGCCGTAGCCCTCGCTGACGGCTGCAACGCCACGGCACCTTTCGGCAGACGAACATGCGGGGCGCTCGCTATTCTGTCGGCGTAACGTTGCAGAAAACGTCTACCTGTGCAAACTGAATAGCACGCTGAGGTGCGTCGCCGCGCCCGAAACATAGACCACGCTGCCGACAGCTTTTAACATCAAGGACTTGCCGAAGTCGCCGACAAGTTATCCACAGTGTTGCAAACAGAATCTGTGGACAAGTGGACGGAGTTGTCGAAAAAATTTCAGCCCGATGAGCGCCAGCGCTCTCAGGCGCACGGCAAGCCTGCCCCGGACCGACTCTGGCCTTTCACATCGGTGGATTGCGGCGCGTCTCGAACATTCCTTTTGTGCCCGCGAGACCTACGGCTGCAACTCCCAACACGCGGCCGGGTGCGCTCGCGCGCTCGTGACGGATCACTCGCGGAGCGGGACTGCGGGGGCCGCGTTCCCCCACATGCAGCGTGCGACGGACGAACTTCGCCCGTAACCGCGCATGTTCAAGGAATCCGCTCAGTCCGGGCAGTACCCGCTCAAAAATGAGCGGATTCTCCGCCCACGCTTGCCCGTCTACGCATGACCTGCCGGACGACAACGGCCCCTCGCGTCGGCGCACCATTCCCCTCTTCGGTACACACGCTGACGGTCGACCAAATCCTGAATTGTGCAAACAACTGACGCCAACCAGACTCCGGCGGCATGGCGCGCAGCCGCGAATCCTTCCTCATGGCCGCTAAACCGATCGCTATACGAGATTCGCTATATGAACCGTCGCCGCGCGAGCACCGCATCCGCGCGTCTCCTCTACAGACCGAGGGAGGTTCGCATGAAGGCTAAAAAGCGACGCTATAAGAGATTCACCTCAAACAGGACACAACAACATGCAATACGCCGAAGAATTCGACCTGCCGGTTCCCGAGGAAATCACATTGGCCGAGTTACTTACCGAACTGGAGAATGAAGTGACAGCCGTCGCATCGACCGACGGACGATATCTCGCTGCCTGGCAGCAGCTCA
The DNA here is from genome assembly GCF_037126505.1 of Paraburkholderia bengalensis. Taxonomy (NCBI): domain Bacteria; kingdom Pseudomonadati; phylum Pseudomonadota; class Betaproteobacteria; order Burkholderiales; family Burkholderiaceae; genus Paraburkholderia; species Paraburkholderia bengalensis. The sequence goes on along the minus strand of NZ_JACFYJ010000015.1, from coordinate 5,273 downwards.
CACCCGCGACGGCGCTCGAATTCCTCAAACGTCGCCGCACTGACATTGAAGAACGTTGCCAGTGGTCCGACGATGACGTTTTCGACGCCTATGCCGAGGCTGCCCCCATCTTCCTCCAGGATATGTGCCGCGTCGCCGCGTTGGTCGAGGCCGCCCTCGAAGAAAAGTCCGTAGACGGTGCGGAAACGACAACCATCTCGCACACTCGACACGACTCGCAAAAGCTGAATCCGCAGAGGCAGAATGCTACGGAGTGGTCGACGGACCTGAACGCATCGTACGACCGGATGCTGTCGCTCGCGCTGGATGTTCGAAGCACGAAGCTTGAGGCACCCGCAAGAATCACGAAATGGATCAAGGAAACTTCCAAGGCCATTGAGCAAATCAGAGCGAGCGAATACGCGAACCGAACGGCTTACTTGGTCAGGGATACGCAGCTTCCTTCGTCTTTGCAAACTGCCACGTATCGGAAACATGTCGCCATCAAGGTACCCGACGCATGGATAACCGAATGCGCGCCATATTTGAGGCACGATGCCCCTTCACTTGCTGTGGTACAACGGCCGCATGCGGCACCAGTCCTCGTGCTAGAACTCGCGTCAGGTACGGTCCGGTTGGACGCGAACCGACTTGCAAGCTATCTTCTCGAGTTTGATACTGAGCTTCCCGTGCTCTTTATCGCGAGCGACCGGTGCTGCCTGGCGGTGCACCGGTTTAACAGCCTGGTCGATGGAGCAATCATCCGAGATGCGGTGTGTCGGCCGGACTCACACGAGCTGCTTCCTCGACGAGACAGGTTGGCGCGGCTGACGGACGGCTCGACCTTTCCCGCCGAAGAACGATTCAGCGTTTTCGACGCTTTGCTCACAGAACGGCCGCTAACCGATGACCCGGACGAACTCGAGGAAATCCCGTTCTAAGAACCTTTAACAAAATGATGCAGGGGCTGTTAACTCGCAGCGATTGATGTTAACTTCATCATTGTTTCGGTAACGGAAAGGACATGGCCAAGCCGATACTCGATGATGAGCTGTGGGCACTCATTGAACCCCTGCTGCCCCCACCCAAACCACGCCGTTCACGCTACCCCGGACGCAAACCACTCGGTGACCGGGCAGTGCTCACCGGCATCCTGTTCATCCTGCAGACTGGCCTGCGCTGGGACCTGCTGCCACGCGAGATGGGTTGCGGCAGCGGCATGAGCTCCTGGCGCCGTCTGCGCGACTGGCAGGCCGCCGGCGTCTGGGACCGACTGCACGAACTGCTTCTTGCAAAGCTACGCGAAGCGGACCGCATAGACTGGTCGCGCGTGGTCGTCGACTCCTCCTCGATCCGCGCGGTTGGTGCGGGTCAAAAACGGGACCCAATCCCACCGACCGTGCGCGACCAGGTTCAAAGCACCACCTCATCACAGAAGCGCAAGGCATCCCGCTCGCGGTAATCCTCACTGGCGCCAACCGCCACGATGTCACCCAGCTTCACGCGCTGGTTGACGCCATCCCGCGCATCGCCGGCAAACCTGGCCGCCCGCTTTCGAAACCCCGGATCGTTCAAGGCGACCGAGGTTACGATCACGACAAATACCGCCGTCCGCTACACGCTGCCGGCATCGACACTGAAATCGCCCGACGAGGCGAACCTCACGGCAGCGGACTGGGCAAAACCCGCTGGGTCGTCGAGCGCACCATCTCCTGGCTTCACAACTTTCGACGGCTGCGCATCCGCTTCGAACGTCTTGCATTCATCCACGAAGCCTTCATGAAAATCGCATGCTGCATCATCTGCTGGAGACGACGGAAAACGTCATTTTGTTAATGCCTGTAAGAAGAACCACACGGCTGACGCGCATGCAGAGCGGTACCGGGGCCCGTATCGCCCCGGAGGCCGCACGGAAAAATGAGCCAGTTCGAAGCGACGATGCAAATCGTCGCTTTTTTTCGTACACGGTAATGGGCGGACTGCTCGACGCTCGCCTAGCCCGCAGACAGTGCGTACGTTCAAAGCCGGGCGTACTGCACGCACTCACCGCGTGCAGCCTCAGTCGCAGGTACTATCCGTTCCGTCGATACGACTTGCGAGCTTCTCCCTCAATTGTCGCTTACGTTCGAGCCAAACCTTGCTCAGCTGTTTCGCAGTGACACGCGTCACGGAGGCAGACTTATCGAATACGCGCCGATATTTGATTGATGGCTCTTTGTCAGTTCGCAGCATTGTTTTCTCCCTCAGCAGCATGAATCTTCGCCGCCCAATCACTGGTTAAAAATTGGGCGACGAATGGTTCCTCGCACCACTCAGCCACGACCCTCAAGAAGCTAGAAAATAGTCGGTCCAATTTCAATAATGGAAACGGTCCGTCGAATATCGCGTGGGTGACAGGTGAAGAAGCCGGCCTGCAGCAGCGCTTCGCGCCCGAGGTCGACCGTCCGCACGACGAGATCCGTCGCCTGCAGCGGCACATCGACCGGCAGCGCCGCGCGAACAATCCCGCTAACTACCATCCCGATGGTCGCGCGAAGAAGGGCTGCCGTAACTGGGTCCGCGCGCTTCGGCAGTCGAAAGCCGAGCGACGACTCGCAGAGGTGCATCGGTATGAGGCGGACGTGCGCAGGCAGGCGCACGGGCGCGACACGAATTTCCTGCTCAGCAAGGCTAGGATATGGCGCGATGATGGCGTCTCTCCGAAAACCCTGCAAAGATGCTACGGACGCAGCGTCAGCGTCCGTGCACCTGGACACTTCATGAGCGAGCTGACCCGAAAGGCTGAAAGAGCTGGCGGGCAGCGTCAAATCATTGATGTGGGCCAGTTGAAGACCAGCCAGTACGACCATACGACCGACACGTCCAGGAAAAAGCCGCTGAGCCAGCGGAAGCACGTGTTCGGTGACGGTAGAGGAAGCGTTCAGCGCGACCTCTATAGTGCGTTTCTGGCAAGAAACTCCGATGGGGATACACACCAGCCACCGGTGCTTGAGAAAGCCTAGCAGGCTGTTGAAAAGCGACTTGTCGTAATGACCAAAGCAATGTTTTCGCAGGTTATCCATGCGATTTGCCGCTGAATTCCCGATGCGCCGTGCATTTTGCCGATACTCCGCTCGCGCGTGGCAGCATCGCGCCGGGTTGCGCACACATCCCGGCGGCTCATTGCGCGGCTCCTTGCGGCACCGCGTCCAATATTCGGGCCATGCGGGTCAGATTGCTCGCAACCATCGTCAACTTGAAGTGCTGGTCGACGCGCTTGATGCCGAGATAGACCGTCTGCCGGATCCGACCGACGGTTTTGCTCCAGCCGAAGTGCTCCTCGATACGCTTTCGGATGACCTGGCTGATCCGGTAGCCCGCATGCCGCGACGTGCGGCCATCGATGGCGCTGCCACCCTGCCGCTCATCGTTGCGCGCAACATGCGGTGTCACGTTGCGAGTCCGGCAATCGTTCACGAAGTCGCACGTGTCGTAAGCCTTGTCGGCGCCGACTGTCTTCGGATGACTTCCCGGCACGCAGTCGAGCAGTCGCAAGGCACTCGCGCGCTCGGCGAAACCATCCGCATGACTGACCACAGCGCCCACCACCAGTCCAGAGCGGTTCTCCATCAGGATATGTCCGTGGTAGCACAGGATGGCCGGACTCTTCCTGCTCTTCTTGAACAGGCGCGCATCCGGATCGGTGCTCGACTCATGCGTCTCATTGCTGCGCCGCTTGCCTTTCCAGTCCGTGTCTGCATTGCGTCCGCCGCCTGCCGGCGGTCCATCGTCCGAGCCGCCCTTCGCGCGGAAGCTCTTGTGACTGGCCCATGCCTGAATCAGCGTGCCGTCCACCGAGAAATGCTCTTTCGAGAGCAGGCCCCGTTTCTCGGCCAGACTCATGACTTCCGTGAAGAACGCTTCGACGACTTCATGCTCCAGCAGGCGGTCGCGGTTCTTCGAGAACACCGAGTGGTCCCACACGGCGTCCTCGATCGCCAGCCCGACGAACCAACGGAACAGCAGGTTGTAACGCATCTGTTCCATCAGCATTCGCTCGCTTCGCACCGAATAGAACACCTGCAACAGCAGCGCACGCAACAGTTTCTCCGGCGCGATCGAAGCCCGCCCGCTGTCCGCATAGATCACATTAAACAGCCCATTGAGCCGCTTCAACGCATCATTGACCAGCAACCGGATCGGCCGCAACGGATGATCCGCAGGGACAAAGTCTTCCAGTTTGACTGTTGTGAACAACGTCTCTTGCATCTCATCCATCCCGCGCATAGCACTTATCGCCCACTGTCATGAACACAATATCCATAACGCTCGGCGCTCAAAGCCCGTTTACATCGCTTCCAATTTCAACAGCCTGCTAGGCTGCACTTGAATCCTATCTGCAGCAGGCGGGCTGGTGTGTCAGTAAACCGTAAACGGCTGGCATTGCCAGCTTACAGCCCGACTTCGCGGACTGTCAGAGCGGTTCTGGGTTGTCGACTGCATCAGTCCGCCAGCGCCCGCAGGTTCTTTCGACTGCGTGAACCGTACAGCCGCGACGAAAACAAAGTCAGGATCTCGACGAGGTCTTCCGGTAGCTGCTGCTCGCGGCTTACGTCCGGGACCGCGTCCAGTACGACGACTTCGACGTGAAAGAATTCGCAGATACGGAACAACAGCTCGGTACCGAAACGCAGCAGTCGGTCTTTGGTGACCAACACCAGCCGTGCAACGCGGCCACGGAGAATGTCAACCAGCAGCCGTTGCAGTCCCTTCTTGCGATAGTTCAGCCCGCTTCCGAGGTCAGTGATCACCTCGATATCCGCTATGCCTGCGTCAGTGCAGTGCTTTTTGAGTCTTGCGGCCTGCGTTTTGAGTTGTTCCGCCTGGTCGTGTGAGGAAACACGCGTATAGCAGACCGTCTTGCCGGTTGCGGCAGGCCCGGTGCCGGCCAGGGTCTGCACAGTATCGTGCTGGTACCGCCGATGCCCGCCGATTGTCCGGCAAGACGGCATCAGTAGTCCCTGCCGATGCCAACGTCGCAGTGTACCTACCGCTACCCCCACCGCAGTCCCACCAATCGATAACAGTCGCATGAGATATCCCCCTGATATCTCGTAAAGCGAACGTTTTTAAACGGGCAATGATCAGGTTTGCATGGATTCGGCGGTTACTGTTCTGTTCGAAACCCGGTACATAGCCAGGAGAAATCGACCTTGGAGCTAAAGTCGAAAGTGGTGTACGGGGGATTGGGGCGAAGGATTGAAGGCGGTGGAGGATTCAGCTGAGAATCTGATTGTCGAAGTCGGAAACCAGCA